>NZ_JBHWEB010000005.1:0-187322 GCF_042734395.1 Amycolatopsis sp. NPDC059657
ACCACCAAGCGCATCAAGGCCGCGACCGCGAACTGCTCACTGGAAAACCACCAGCAGAGCGGGGAATGCCACGTGCCCGCGCCCGCGATCCCGGCGGGCGAGGCCCTGGCGGCGATCGCCGCCTGGTGGGGCACGGACAGGACGGCGACGGCACCCGCACCTGACGCGCGGCTGGTCGCCGACGCGCAGGCCGCCGCCGCGACGCGGCGTCGCAACGGAGGTGAGCGACGATGAGCTGGTTCGCCCGCAGAAGGCAGGCTCGCCAGGCCGCCGCACGGCCCGCGTACGCGCGAGCCAGCGAGATCGCCGAGACCGCGATCGGCCGATACCTGGAGTTGCTCGTGTCCGGAATGGACCGAGACGCGGTTGTCGACTTCAGTGACGAGGACGCGGACCCGGCGATCGCGCGCAGCGCGGTGGCTTCGTTCGACGACGCGCTCAACGCCGGGGTGCCGCTGGAGACCGCCCGCGTGGGCGCCGTCGCCGAGGCGATCGCTACCGCCGCGCTGGAGGAGTTCCAGCGGGTGCGCGGCACACTCGGCGACGCCGCAGCCATCGAGGCCGTGAGCGGCTCGTCCTCGGTCGCTCGGAACGCGGTGACCAGTTTCGTGTCGGCGACCAGCGAGGACGTGCCGCCCGCACTGGCTGCCGTTACCGCGAGGACGACCGCGGCGATCACCGCCTTCGAGGAGTGGGACGCGCACCGCGAGGACGGTTCCGCACCGTATTCGTTCGACGATGAGCACGTCGGCGAGCCCGACGTCGACGACGGCGTGAACTGGGATGTCCGCTCCAGGACCGACATTCCCGAACGCGCGCCGGAGGCGGGCAGCTGGATCGACCGCAACCTCGGTCATGTCGCCGACACGTCCGAAGTCGCGGCACCGGGCCAGCCGCAGCACGTGCTCGCCGACGAGATTGCGTACGCGGCTATCGGCCGGTATCTGGAGCTGCGCGCGGACGGCGTGAGCGCCGACGACGCCGCGCACGCACCCGACGTGGTTGCGCATTCCCCGATCGCACGGCAGGCGGTGAGCCGGTTCGACTGGGCGGTTGAGAGCGGCATGCCCGTCGAAGCCGCTCGGGTCAACATCGTCGCCGGGATCGTCGCGCAGACCGCCATGAACGAATACCAGGCACTGCGCGACGGAGGCCTCGACGCCGAGGAGGCCGCGCAAGCGGCGGCGGGTGACTCACCGATCGCCCGCGACGCGGTCGAAACCCTGCTGGCACGTCTCGACATCGGCTGGCCGCTGGCCGAGGCGGAGGAAGCGGCGGCGAACAACGCGGTCTACAACGCGATGGCGCTGCCGGACCGCGAGCCTGTCGTCGAGCCGCTGCGGCTGTCCGACTTCACCGACGCCGATCTGGGCGCCGACGCGTGGGACCCGAACGCGACCGAGGTCGTCACCGAAGCCGCCGAGGCAAGCCACGCCGAGTGGTGGGCCGCCGTGCACGACCGGTACGAGCAGCTGGTCGACACCAGGATTGATGAGGCAGCGGCAGCCGACGACGCGTGGGAGCAGATCACCGCCGAGCGCGGGCCCGAGCCGCCGCGTCGTCCTTTCGGCGTGCACACCGACGACGACCTGGTCGGCGAGGCCGACGTCGACGACGCCGACTGGGCTTCCACGCCGCCGCCCTTTCCTGAGGTTCCCGAACGCGCCCCGGAGGCGGGCAGTTGGATCGCCCGCAATCTCCCCGACGCGCCGTCGCTGGCGGTGCCGGAGGACTACGAACCCGACGTGCTTTCCGCCGAGGACGACGAGTCAGAGCAGCTTGCCTACGACCGCGGTGACGACGATGCGGGTCTGTACATCGGCGGGGCCGACGCCATGACGGTGCGGGCGAGCAGGTCCGAGGCCGCGTTCGAGGTAGGCGACATCGTGCGCAACCGGCACACCGGCGAGGAGATGCGGATCAATTTCCGGCCGCAGGACTTCGAGCCGTTCTATTACGAGCGGGTCAGCCACGGCAGCAACGACGAACCCTTGCGCGAGCGCGACGCGGGCGATCGCTTGCAGGACATGATCGAAGCGGCCGATGACGAGGAGTCCGATTCCGACGATGACGCGGACAGCGATCCCGCTGGGCCAACGACTTCTGTGCCCGACGCCGACACGACGGAGGCGCTGCTCGGCCGGATCGACGAGTTGCTCAGCTCGCCGGAAGCGGAAGCCGCGAGCGGCATCGATGTGGAGCAGTTCGTGCCTGCCGCCGTCGGCGAGTCGAGCGGTGCACAGGCCTCTGCTGGCGCACTGGCGGCTGCTCGGCGGCTGCGTAGCGCCGAAGCCACGTTTTGGGCCGACGTCGACGGGCGCGAGCAGGCGCTGGTCGCCGAAGGTGCCGGGAAGGTCGATGCCGAGAACCGGGCCTGGAGCGACGCTCGCGACAACTGGCAGGCCGAGCCGTGGTCGGCAGTCCTGCCACGCAGGAACGACACCGCGGCCAAGGTTCCGCAGCCGGTCGAACGGTGCGCCCGCGCGGTCGATGACGCCGTCGTGGCGGTGTCACGCGTCGAGGTCGTCGACGACGAAGACGAGCACAGCGAACGCCTCGCGCGCTGGAGCGCCGAGGACGCCAAGGCCATCGACGCGGTCGACAGCGAGAGGGAGTGGGGGCAGTGATGGAAGCCAAGCAGGACCGTCCGGCGCGGACGGTGTGGGTGGCGGGGTTTCTGGTCGCGCTCGGCGCGGGAGTCGCCACGGCCCACGGCCTGTACGAGGTTTCGGCCGCAGCGAAGGTTCCGTCCGGGATCGCATGGCTCTACCCGCTGATCACCGACGGACTGGCACTGGTCGCCTACGTCTCGACGGCGAGGTTGTCAGGCTCAGGTCGCGCGTACGCCTGGTTCGTGGTCGTGCTCGCCGCCGGGCTGTCCGGACTCGCGCAGGCGGTGTACCTCGCTGGCGGGGTGGACGCCGCGCCCGCTGGTTTGAGGTTCGGTGTCGGCGCGTGGCCGGCGATCGCCGCCGCGATCGTGGCGCACCTTCTGTTCCTCCTCACCACCCACGGCGGCAAGGACGTCCAGGCGTCCAGTGGTACGGGAGCCGACACCGTCCAGCCGGAGCCTGTTCAGGCCGACGCCGTTCAGTCGCCGACCGTACAAGACTCGACTGTTCAAGACCTTCGGCTGGACGCGTCCGTCCAACCTTCGCGTCCAGCCGAAGGCGTCGCGGAGGTCGAGTCCGTACAACCGGAATCTGACGTCTCGGCGGAGCCGCACCCGTCAGATCCGAAGCGCGCCGCGGTGTCGCTGGCGTCGCCCGCGAAGGACCGAGCCCGTACCGCTGCCCGTCGCCACGCCGCGCACCACGGCGACCTCCCGACCGTCAGCCAGCTCATGGAGCTGGCCGAAGTGTCCCGAGGCACCGCAGGAACCGCCCTGCAGGAACTTCGCGAACAGCCCGCACAGCTCCACATCATCACCGAGAACACCCAGACCAGGAACCACCTATGAAGACCACCGACACCACCTCACGAAACGTCACTAAGAAGCCACCAATCAAGTCATCACCTCATCCACGCACCTCACGACACAGCCCCAAGACAAAGCCAAAGAAGAACGCACACCTATGCATCACGATCCGACGGGCCGGTGCGCCCTGGCGGGCGCCCGGTTCGCGACCCCCGCTGTTGATCTTGAAATCTGCCGAGTTGATCTCCGTTGGGGGTGGGACATGCTGACTGTGGCGAACGGATATTCGGTCCGGTACCTCACCGACGAGGTCGCCAAAGGCCGCGAGAGCTACTACACCGACGCGGTCACGGCGGGCGAGCCGCCGGGCCGCTGGTATGGCGGCGGCGCGGAGAAACTGGGCTTGACGGGGCTGGTCGACGAGCAGGACATGCGCGCGGTCTACGAGCAGTTCGTCGATCCGCGCGACGAGGCGTTCAAGGATCCGGCGCGGTGGGCCGAGGCGTCCACTTTGGGCCACACCGGCCGGAACTATCCAACGCAGGACGAGCTGTACACCGCCGCGTTGGACGCCGAGCCGGACGCCACCGGTGAACGCCGCGAGGAGTTGCGGTTGGACGCGGGCAAGCGCGCACGGAAAAACGTGGCCTTTTTGGACGCCACGTTCAGCGTTCAGAAGTCGGTCACGGTGTTGCACACTGCGTTCGAGGCGCAGCAGGTGAAGGCTGAACGAACGGCTGAACGCCTGGACGCGGCGCTCACGTCGGCGATGTCCGATGTGGACACCGACCCGGCGACGCTGGCGGAGTTGACGCGCCAGCGCGACGACGCGGCCACGGCGGCGGCGTCGTGGCGGGCACACCGCGACGCGGTCGAGGACGCGATCTGGGCGGGCAACCGCGCGTCGTTGGACTACCTGTCCGAGCACGCCGGGTACTCGCGCATCGGGCACCACGGCGGCGCGGCGGGCCGGTTCATCGACGCCCACGATTTGGTCGTCGCGTCGTTCTTCCAGCACGACTCGCGTAACCACGATCCGCAGCTGCACATCCACAACGCGATCCTCAACCGCGTGGAAGGCGCAGACGGCGTGTGGCGCACGCTCGACGGGCGCGCGCTGTATCTGCATCGCGGCGCCGCCGCCGCGGTGGGGGAGCGCACCACCGAGGAGCATCTCGCCAAAGCGCTCGGCGTGCGCTTCGCGACCCGCCCGGACGGCAAGTCCCGCGAGGTCGTCGGGATCGACGCGCAGGTGATGGATCTGTTCAGCTCGCGTCGCCGCGCGATCACGCGCAAGACGGCGACGCTGGTCGAGGCGTTCGAGGCGAAGTTCGGCCGCGAACCGAACAGCCTGGAGCTGGACCGCTTGCAGCGGCAGGCGACGTTCGCCACGCGCAAGGCGAAGTCGCATGACGGTGAGACGGTCGAGCAGCGGTTGCAGCGCTGGGACACGGAGTTGCGCGCGGAGGTCGCCGGCGGGCTCGCCGGGGTTGCGCGCGGCGTGCTCGATCTCGCGCACGAACCGCGCGAGGCGGCCGAGTGGTCACCGCAGGAGGTGCTCAAGACCGCGCTGGCGGACGTGCAGTCCACCAAGTCCGGGTGGACGGCGCCGGATCTGACGCGCGCGATCTCCGACGCGCTGCCCGATCACCTGGGCGACCTCGACGGTGCGCAGGTGTCGGCGCTGCTCGATTCCCTCACCGCCGAAGGCGTGAAGCTGGCGACACCGCTGGCCACCGACCGGCCCGGTGTCGCGGTGCTGCCCGAGGAATTGCAGCTGGCCAACGGCCGCTCCAGCTATGACGCGCCGGGCCGCACGCTGTACGCGACACCGGAGCATGTGCACACCGAGCGCGCGCTGGTCGCGTCCGCCGCGCGCGGCGGCGCGCCCGCGCTGGACGTGTCCGGTGTGGACGGGTTCGTCGCCGCGCTGGCCGAGGCGGGCGTGAACTTGGGCGTGGATCAGGCCGCGGCGGTGCGCGGCGTGCTCACCTCCGGCGCGGCGGTCGAGTCGCTGGTCGGCCCGGCGGGCACCGGCAAGTCGTTCGTGGTCGGTGCGCTGGCCAAGGCGTGGCAGGACCCGGAGCTGTGGGCGGGCACTCAGCGGCGGGTGGTCGGGCTGGCGGCCAGCCAGGTCGCCACCGACGTGCTCGCCGCCGAAGGGCTGACCGCGCGCAACATCACGCGCTGGCTGTCCGCGCAGGCCAAGCTCGCCGAGGGCTCCACTCACCCCGAGCACGAGGCGTGGCGGTTGAACGCGGGCGACCTGGTGGTGGTCGACGAGTCGGCGATGGCCAACACCGCCGATCTCGCGCGGATCCACCGTCATGTCGCCGACGCGGGGGCCAAGCTGCTGCTGACCGGGGACCACCGCCAGCTCGCCGCGGTCGGTGCGGGCGGTGGCATGGAACTGGTCGCCACAGCGGGCGCCGCGCACGAGCTGACCGAGGTGCGCCGGTTCACCGCCGAGTGGGAGCGGGCGGCGTCGCTGCGCCTGCGCGACGGCGACGAGGCCGTGCTCGCCGACTACCACAAGCACGGCCGGATTCTTGACGCCGGAACTCGCGAACAGGCCGAAGCCGCCGCCGGGAAGGCGTGGCTGGCCGACACGCTGGCGGGCAAGCACTCGATCCTGATCGTGGACACCAACGAGCAGGCCGCGCAGCTGTGCGCCGAGCTGCGCAACGACCTGGTCCGCCTGGGCAAGGTCGCCGACACGGGTGCGCCGCTGGCCGCGCAGGGAACCTGGGCCGGGGTCGGTGACCTGGTGCAGGCCCGCAAGAACGGCTGGGACCTGGCCGGTGTCGAGGGCAACCGGGAGGTGCCGATCAACCGCAAGCAGTACCGGGTGCTCGGCACCCGCGAGGACGGCGGCCTGGTCGTCGCTCGCGTGCAGGGACGCGAGGTCGGGAAGGAGGTACTGGGACAGCCGATCCAGCTGCCCGGCGACTACGTGGCCGAGCATGTCGCGCTCGGCTATGCCTCCACTGTCCACAGTGCACAAGGGTTGACGGTGGACACCTCGCACGCGGTGGTGACCGAGGCGACCGGGCAGGAAGCGCTCTACGTCGGCCTCACCCGAGGCCGCGACGGCAACACCGCGCACGTCACCACCGTCGCCGTGCCCGCCGACGCACCCGAGGGCGCCGCGCTCGCCGCGGTCCACCGGACCCCGGCGGCGGTGCTGGCCGGGACGTTCGAGGGCGCGGGCCCGCAGCGTTCGGCACTTCAGGAGGCCGCCGAGGACGCGGCCGACGCCGAGGCGATCCGCACGCCGGCCGAACTGCTCGCCGACGCCGCCGAGCTGGCCACCGCCGGGCGCACCGCCCGCTGGCTCGACGAGCTGGTCCGCGACGGCAAGCTCACCGACAACCAGCGGGCCTGTATCGCCGCCGAGGACGGCGCGCCGACGCTGGCGCGTCTGCTGCGCCGCGCGGAGCTGGCCGGGCACGACCCGCGACAGGTTCTCGAGGAGGCGGTCACCGCGCGCGGGTTCGACGGCGCCCGGCAGCTGACCAACGTCATCCACGGCCGCATCACGAAGGCGCACGAGTTCGACCCGGTGGGCGACACCTTCACCGAGTGGCTCCCACGCGTCGACGACGCCGCGTGGTCGACCTATCTGCGGGAGCTGGCAGCGGTCGCCGACCAGCGGCGGAGTCTGCTCGGCGAGCAGCAGGCCGACAATCCGCAGCAGTGGGCGATCGAGGCGTTCGGCCCCGTCCCCGACGACCTGGCCGAGCGCGCCGACTGGGCGCGCAGGGCCGGGATCGTGGCCGCGCACCGGGAACTGACCGGGCACGAGGACCCGGAGGCCGCGCTCGGCGCGGCACCGAAGTCCGGTCAGGTCGAGACCTACGCGTCGTGGCGCTCGGCGTGGCGCGCGCTCGGCCGCCCGGAATCCGGCCGCGACGAACTGGAGATGTCCGACGGGCAGCTCCTGGTGCGGGTGCGCGCCTGGGAACGGGAAAAGGCGTGGGGCCCGGAGTTCGTTGCCAACGAACTCGCCGGAACCCACCAGGCGCTCGACCAGCGTCGCCGGGACGCGGCGATGCGCCGCGCCGAGGCCGACGCCGCCGTCGACGACTCGGAGCGCGAGCGGCTCTTGCAGGAAGCCGACGAGGCCGACGCGCTGGCGGAGGTGCTCGCCACGCGGGCGACCGAGCTGGAGGCGGCCGACGAGGTGCGGGCCCAGTGGTACGCCCACACCGCCGAAACCCGCGCCGCCGCGGACCGCGCACGGGCGCAGCTCTCGGCCCGCGCGATCGGCGACGAGCCGGTCGAGGTGGTCACCGCCGAGGAATGGCTCACCACGCACGACGAGCACATGACCGCCGAGGACGGTTTCCGTGAGGTCACCGCCGAGCACGACCTCGCCGACGTGGCCGCCCAGCGCGACGTCGACACGAAGACCGCCGCCGAGCAGCACAAGGAGGACATCAGCGGCGAGACAGTCGAAACCGGTGTCGCTGACCTGCGTGACGTCGCCGCTTCCGAGGAGCCTGTGCTCGACTCGGAGCAGGTGCGGGTGCCCTCGGCGGCCGAGACCGCCGACACGGTCGACCGCGCACAGCGCGCGTTGCGGGAGATCGAGGCCCGCAGCGCCGCCGAGGCGGCGCAGTCCGCGGAGGAAGCGCAGGCAGGCGAGATGTATCGCCGCCAGGCCGTCGAGGCGGCCGAGGCGGCGCAGGTCGACGACCGGGTAGCGGTGCGATGACGCCGGGGTCAGCGCGTGGACTGCGCGGTGGCGTCGGCCATCGAGCGCACGTGCTGCCAGTACCGCAGGGCATCGCTTTGGGCCTGGTCGCGGTAGGACTGCTCGGCGGTCTTCCACGCCGCGGTGTCCCGCTGGTCCGGGGGCACCGCGACGTGCGCCCGCTCGCGGGGCACGCCGGCCGCGCGGTGCCACGCACCCTGCACCGGCCAGTCGTCGCGGACACCGAGCAGCCACGCCAAAGCGCGCCACGCGCCGTAGGCGAACTCCTGCTCGACCGGCAGAGCGGGCAGCGGGGACGCGCCGAGCCGCTGCCAGTCCAGCTCGGTCGGCGGCGGCATGGCCGCCGCCGCGCACAGCGCCACCCAGCTTTCCGCGCGGGCGTGCTCGAAGGTGACCGGCCAGCCGGTGCGCTCGGTCAACGGCGCGGACTCACCGAGCACCAGCCAGTCGAACACCGCGAGCGCGCCACGCTCACGCTGGTCGGCGAAACCCGCGCGGGCCAGCCGGCCCGCTACCCGGTAGCACTCCTGGATCGCGTCGACATCCGGCACAACCCAGTGCGGTAAGTCGTCGCTCGTCCCATCCATTGCCGCGGCCATGTTCTCGATGGTGACACGGACCACCGACAAAACAGCCGCTTCGGACGTGCCAAAAACCTGACAAACACCGCCCTCTGCGGGCGGAACTCGGAGCCGCCTGCGGCGGCGCTCTGCTGGACCGCTTCGCGGCCCGGCTTAGCACGGCCCATCTCACGGTAAAGGGGCGCATTCCGAAAACTTTTCGAGCGCGAAAAGCGTGCGCTCAAAAACTTTTCGGCCTGACCCCTTGACCGCGAGCCTCTCGGGCCGCGCACGGCGCCTAAGAGCGGTGACGGGGCAAGCCCGTCGCCCGCATATCGGGCCACGAAGAACAAAACCCCGACCAACCGAACCGATCACTCGCGAACGGGAGTCGACATGGCAACACCGAAGAAGACCAAAGAGCAGATCGCAGCCGAACAGTGCGGCATGACCATCGAGGAATGGCGGCGGGCCAAGCAGCTGGCGACCGCCGCCAAGGGTCGTGGCCGGCGTCCGGCGGGAACCGCTGGTGCCGAGACCAAGCTCGCGGGCTGGGGCGACGTCGATGGCCAGGCACAGCTGTTCGCGTGCGACGAGCAGGTGAACTGACCATGGGAATCTCGTATTGGGGCCCGTTCGCGGACGCTATCGGCGGTGGCGACGACCACGAAGGTTTCGCGAATCGGCAGATGCGGGACGGCCAGTGGTCCAACGGGGAGTGGTCGTCACGATTCCCGTCCGACGCGCATGTCGGGTTCCGCGCTGAGTGCACGTGTGGCTGGCACGGCGAGGAGCTGTTCCCGCCGACCGACGAAGGCGAGGAAGCCGCCGACGACGCGTGGTCCGAACAGCACCTGCAAGGCCTGATCGACGCCGAGGCACGTAAGCACTCGGTGCGTGCCGATCGGCTCCTGCGGTGGATGAAAGACGTCCGTCAGGCCGCGCTGAAGACCGAGCCTGATTCGAACGTGCTCGGCGGGGAGCGGCTGACGGAGAGGTCGCGAGGGTTCGGCGACGCACTGGAACAGCTCGGGAAGTTCCTGGAGCAGCAGGCACGGGAGCAGCGGTGAGCGCCCGTGCAGGGGAAGTGGCCGCCGTGAAAGCGACCCGCGACGACTACAACCAGGCGCTGACCGCGCGCGGTCACGCGATGCGCTGGCGGCTCGGCACGAACGCACTTCGGCGCGGACACGCCTACTTCTGGGAAGGCCGGTGCGTGCACTGCGGTGCCGAGATGAGCATCGGATCCGCCTGGAGCAGCTGCGGCGGTGTTCGCGACGCCCGCGATGTGGCGTGCAGCGGACCGGGAACCGCCGTGCTGACCGAGATCGAAACCGGCCGTTCCGCCGACTTGGTTGCGGCGGCCGTCGGCGAATTCCTGTGGGAGACCTCGCTATGACCGGACGATTTCGCGTGTTGGTCACCGGGTCACGTACCTGGACCGACACCACCGTGCACGGAACGGACTGACCTCCAACTTTCGAATTCCCAACCACAGAAAGGCTTTCCGATGTCCTTCACCAAACTCACCACCTACCGCAAGATCTTCATCCCCGGCGGCTTCGCGTTGCGTGGCGGTCTCCAAGTGACAGCGTCTGCGGGCACAAGCACGGTCACGATGGACTTGCCTCTGCTGTTCCTGTCCGACACCACGGCGATCGCACCCGTGGTCACCGGAGGTGAGGACGGGCAGAGCGTCAGCGTCCGGCTCGATGCCTGGCAGGCCGTCTACCTCCACGACACGACCATGGTGCTGCTGCCGCTCGTGGTGGCAAGCCAGGAACTCGCGGTGCGCATGCTCGTGGACTTCCAAGCTGACCAAGCCATGACGTGGACAGCGCCGACGGAACAGATCACGGCGTGGTGCCAACGCTGGGCCGACGCGCTCGCCCGCGAGCTGGCCTCGACTCCCAATCCTTCGTGCTAACCGAGAAGGACATTCGCAATCGGGCCAACGAGCAGCAAAGGAGGTGAACCCGATGATCCGCCAACTGCACCGACGTCTCGTGATCACGTTCCTGAGCGTCTGCCCGGAGGGCTGCTACAAGCATTTCCGCAATGGCAAGTGGGTCTGCTGCAAGTGCGGCGACGGCGCCTGATCGACACGGGTGTGGGGTCAGCGCCTATCTGACCCCACACCCGCCACCCAGCCTACGAGACCGCTTCGACCAGAAAGGACAGCCGATGATGTCCACCCTTACCGATCCCGAGCGGCAGTTCCTCGGCTGCCTCATGCGACTCCCGGCCGACAAAGCACGGCACCTGCTGGCGGGGATGCGCGCCGACGACCTGGCCGACCCCGTCGCGGAGTTCGTGCTCCAGCTCGCGATCGAACTGGTCGCGGCGGGCCAGCCTCCCGCCCCGGTCGCCTTGTTCGTCCACGCCGTCGACACCGGCCGCGCCGTCGGCGAGCACCGGCAGACCTGGCTCGGCGGATGGCTCGGCGAAACCTACAGCGATACCACCACACCCGCGCTCGCCCCGTGGCTCAAGACCGCCGTCCTGGAAGCTGCATGGCGCCGCGCACTCGGCACCCACGCCCGCCGCCTCGCTCACGCCGTCGACGGCAGTTCGGCCGACGTGCTGCGCGACGTCGCGGACGACACGGCCACGGTCGACGAACTCTGGGCCCGCTACCAGGCCGCGCTCGACCAGCCGACGCGACTTGAGTCCGCACCCGACCTCGACACGGAGGCCGCCTGATGAACCGCCCCACCCTGCCCGCCGAAGGCTGGCATGAACTGCGCGATCTCACTCGAACGAAAGGCATGTCATGACCGACTACAACCCGCCTGCGCAGCTGACCTGGACCCAGGAAGCAGAGCGCCTGCACGTCGCCGAGCACGACGGTGTCGTGTGGGCACTGGTCGCCCACTCCGTTCACCGCGGCAAGTCCGGCTGGTCCGGAACCGACGAATGGAATTTGCACCGCGCGCACCCCGACCCCGAAGACGTCGAGGCGACCATCGGCGACATGTCACTTGATCACGGCCGTTGGGTCGCCGGGCCACGGAAGATCGCCGCTGCGAAACGGATCGCCGCGTGGATCGCAACCAACTCCGCAGCCGCCGACCGCATGGTCCTCGACGAGATCGCCGCCGCCGCCGGAGTCGAAGGGACAGTCCGATGACCTTCACCCTCTACGACGAGTTCGCCGGGTTCGGCGGCTCCTCCCAGGGCGCGGCCGCGGTGCCCGGTGTCGAGCTGATGCTCGCAGCGAACCACAACCCGCTCGCCGTGGACGTGCATGGCATGAACTTCCCCGACGCCGACCACTACTGCGGGGACATCGCCAAGGCCGACATCGCCGGGTTCCCGCGCGCGGACCTGTTCTGGTCTTCGCCGTCCTGCCCGCCGTGGACGGACGCGCGCGGCGTGAAACGCGACTTCGACCGCTCGACCCAGGGCGTGCTGTTCGACTTCACACGCGGCCCGGTCGCCACCGACCCGAACGTCGCGCGTGCCCGCGCGCTGATGGAGGAAGTACCCCGCTACCTGCAGGCGATGCGCCGTAAGGGCAAGCCGGTGCTCGCCGGGGTCGTCGAGAACGTGGTGCAGGTCCGCAAGTGGGACGAGTTCGGCCGGTGGCGCCGCGAGATCGAGGCCGAGGGCTACCGCACCCGCCTGGTCGCCCTGAACGCGATGCACGTCCACGGCCCGGTCACCGGGCGCGTCGCTCAGTCCCGGAACCGGTTTTTCATGCCGTTCTGGCTCGCCGAACTCGGCCGCGACCCGGACTGGGATAAGTGGCTGCGCCCGCGCGCGTACTGCCCTGGCTGCGATCGCGTGGTGGACGCCATGCAGGTGTGGAAGCGGTCGGGCGTCGAGATGGGTGTCTACGGTGCCCGCAACGGCCAGTACGTGTACCGGTGCCCGAACTCCACGTGCCGTAACCACGTCGTCGAGCCCGAGGTGCTTCCCGCGGCGACCGTCATCGACTGGGCGCTGCCGCCGGGGCAGCGGATCGGGGAACGCGTCGACGGCAAAGGCCGCCCGGACCCGCTCGCCGACGCCACCCTCGCCCGCATCGAAGCAGGCCTGGCCAGGCACATGCGTCCGCTGATCGCACCGGCCGGTGGCACGTGGCGCCAGCACGCCACCGCGGTCGACGAACCCCTGCCGACCCGCACCACTACCGAAACCGACGGCCTGGTCGTGCCGCCGCTGGTGGTGCCGGTGGCCAAGCGCGCCGGAGTCGACACCGCCACCACCGTCGAGCAGCCGCTGCGTACCCAGACGTGCCGACGCGAGACCGCGATCGTCGTCCCGCCGTTCATCTCCCTCATGCGCGGCGGCGGCTCGAAAACCACCGCCTACCCCGTCGACGGGCCGCTGCCCACCGTCTCGGCGCAGGGCAACCACCACGGGCTCGTCGGCCCGCCGTCCGGGTTCGAGCACATGCTCGTCCGGCAGAACACCGCGCGCGGCAACCCCGGTCAGATGTGCACGCCGGTCACCGAACCTGTCCGCACCATCACCACGGCCGGACACCAGTCCCTCGTCGGCTGGCCCACCGACCGCGCCGTCGTCGACGACTGCACGTTCCGCATGCTCGCCACCCACGAGATCGCCGCCGGAATGGGCTTCCGCAGGGACTACAAGGTCAAAGGCTCCAAACGCGACCAGGTCCGCGGCTACGGCAACGCCGTTCCACCAGCCATGTCCGAAGTCCTCATCTCCGCACTCGTCGAAGCCATCAGCGGCGAACCGCTGAAGTAGTGAGCGTGACGCCTGGCGAAAGACAGTCAGGCGTCACGCTCAGTTCAGCTAGAAGAGCCTGAGCTGCAGCGGGTTTGGCGCCCCGTCGAGGCACCTCTTGCAGGTCACGGAGCTTTCAGTCGGCTGGATGCTACGAGGGTCCCATCCATTGAGCCCTGCGCCACAGGCGGGCAACTCTTTGTTGGTCATGAAGTGGACGGTGCCGGTGCGAGTCCGTCCCCGGGTGCTCGGCCCGACCTCGGACCCACCTGTCAGCGGCCCGGTCGGTGTCGTGGACGGGCTCGGTCGACGATGCGCGAGGTGACGGCGGAACGTCTCCAGCGGTTCCCGGTGGCTCGTGCGGGAGCTGCCAGACTGGTCGATCTCACGGGGGTGCATATGAGGAGCCTTTCCGTCGGGTACGGCAAGGCCCACCGTGACCGGTTTCACCCGATCTACCAGCATCAACCGGGTGAAACCGGTTGACATACCCCCGGCGAGGGGGATAACTTGAAGGTGACAAATCTGCAAGGCTGTACGGTGGGTTAGACTGTGTCTACAGTCCTAACCGCTCACTGTACCTGAACGTGCCTCACCCTCGCAAGGGGTTGTAGGCACGTTTTTTTGTTCCGACCTTCCGCGGCCTTGGCGCGGACTAACACCGACCACCATGCGTTAGAGATTTGGGCATGCACGGTCAGCCGATCGAAGCAGGAGCGCTGCGGTCGGCGAGCTGATACGTGATGGTCACCGTGCCTTGTCGAGGTCGACTGGGGTGAACCGCGTGCGGCTTGCTTGGTAGATGAATGGTCCGGGCACATCGAGACACTTTTCGATGTCACGCCATCGGCACATCACCACCTCAAGTTGCTCGAACTTTCCGTGGGCGTCAGCGCCGGCCAGGACAACCATCCGCACACGGTGTTCGCGGACTGCAGCAATCTCCCGGGTGTGCTGCTGGATGTTGCGATCTCGGGTGATCACAATCCACTGCCGACGGGCGATCTCAGGAAGCCACTCGACGTCCTTGGCGCCGGGTTGGATGGGGCATGGCAGCCGTCGCTTCTTGAAGCTGATGCCGCCCGGGTCGCCCGGAAAGGTGACGTCAGTGCGGAGGCTGGCCAGGACTCTGGCCAGGCCGAGCAAGTCAGCGTCGATGTAGAACCGAACCGTCGCCGCCTTAATACGCGGACTCACGCGGCAGGGGCGCTCTCGTAGCTAACCGCCCACCGGACGTCGCTGACGCTGATGCCGAAATCCTCCGCGACCTCGTTAATCGAGGCGCCCGCGTCGACCTGTTCCCACAGGACCTCAGTACTGATTCCCGCGACCGCCGGTTTGCCGAACCGGACGTCCGGCTGGATGAGAACGCTGGACTTCGGGTCGTCGTGTGGGCGCCAAGCTGAGACGATGCCGCTAACGTAGCGGAGCCGCTCGTAGTAGTCCTCGCCCGGAGCGGTCAACATCATCTGCCCGCCGACTGGCGCGACCAGGTAATACTCCAGATCTAGGTCAGCCGCTTGCTGAGCCTCTACGATCATCAGCTTGCCCTCGTGGGCGAACGCCTTTGCGTGCGCGAGGGGGTAAGGCACCCCGAGCTTTTCGCGCAGCTGCGCGATGAACTCGCGCAGTTCCTTCATCGGCACCTGGTGCTGGCGGCGGTATTGGCGGAGCCAGGCGCACTCGACGAACTCGGCCCAGGTCACGGGGAAGTGACCGCCCTTCCGGGTCTCGCGAACGATCGGCTCGTACAGCTTCCCTCGGCGTACACCGCCCTCGAGCCAGTAGTGGAGTGTGGTCGGCGGCACAGCGAGTAGCCGGGCCGCTTCAGCCTCGGCGTACATCTCCTGATCCAGAACCGTCACGCTCACATCGACAGAATCGCACAACGCGACGACCTGTGACTCTGCTATCGCTCGGATCACCCACACGGACTATGTGTCCACGACTGTCGAATAGACTAAAGCCCTGGTCAGGGCGCGGTTCGAGTGGTGTCTGCATCCGCCTGCCCATGAGCCTCAACCAGGTGCTTCCTGCCCGCCTCTTCGGCCTTGCTGACCCATCGTCCGCTGACGATTCCGCTGGCCCCGCATGTGCAGGTCCACTCACACTCCGGGTCCATCCGGTCAGCAAAGTCGTTGCCGGTCAGGTAACGGCCTGCGCTGATGGTTTGCTGCTCAGTCATGGTTGATCAGTCGCTCGAGCATGCTGGAGCGCTACGCGCCTGGGGCACGTGCCGCTAGGCGGCAGGGATGCATCGGGGTCCTCTGGTTAAGTTGGGCTTCTGGCTGAGGGGCGTAGGCGATCAATGGGGGCCACGATGGGTGCGAACGGCCATCGTGAATATCCAGGCAAGCCACTCCAGACACGTGCAGGGTCATGGCGACCAGGCATGGACGCTCAGAGTGGCGCCGACCAGCACTTTTGCAAGGCGGGGGTCAGGGGTTCGATTCCCCTCAGCTCCACTCGCACAACGAGCGGGATATGTCGGCACAATGCGCCGACATATCCCGCTCGTTTTGTTTGCGCAGACCTCAGCGGATGATCATGAACAACTGGTCGGCCGGGTCGACCTTGGCCATCAGGCGAGAGCCCGGTCGCAGGTCGGGTTCGGTCGCGCACTGGACCGTGGCTTCGAAGGGGACGAGGCCGGGGGCAGTCAGGCGAAGGTGGAGTTCGAGACCCTGAGATTCGGCCAACCGGATGGGGATGGCCGAGAGAATCTCGACCATTGCCGGGATCCCGGATTCGTGGAGATGGCGGACTTCGCGGGCTTGGCGAACGACCGTTTGCCGCATGACTCCTGGCGATCGGGATCGCCAGGAGTGTTGCCGCGCCGGCGACGATGGTCGTTGTCAGGTCGAGGCTGTCCGTGATGATGGCAGCGAAGAAAATACCGGGACCGATGAACAAGACCAGCGTGCCCAATGCGTAGACGACCGCTCGGGTGGCCAGGCTGTTCTGGGCACCGAGTCTTGTCGATGATTTCTGGGCGTAGCGGGGCATTCGCCGAAGCTACTGGCCGGGACCGCGGGTGCGGGACGGCAAGAGTGTCGTACCTGGCGGGCACAATGCCAGGCATGTCTCGACACCATGCCATCGACTACATCGAAATCACCGTCACCGACCTCGCCGACGCCAAGCGGTTCTATGGCGAGGCGTTCGGTTGGGAGTTCAACGACTATGGGCCCGGGTATGCCGGTATCCGCGGCGCCGAGGGTGAGGTCGGCGGGCTGCGGCAGGACGAAGAGACCAAGGCCGGTGGTCCGTTCGTGCTGCTCTACTCCGATGAACTCGACAAGTCCGCCGAAGCGGTGCGGAGTGCCGGCGGCCAGGTGGTGAATGGGCCTTACGAATTTCCCGGTGGCCGCCGGTTCCACTTCACCGACCCGAGTGGCAACGAGCTGGGCGTCTGGGCCGAGGCGTAGCCGTCACTTCGCAAACTGGGCGAGGTGGTTGTCGGAGCCGTCGAAGGTCCGGGTGCCGGTCAGGCGCAGTGAGTTGGCGGTGGTGAACGCCGGGGTGCCGCCGCCGAGTGCGATCGCGCCGATGATCAGGTGCAGCTCGTCGACGAGGTCGGCGGCGAGCAGGTCGTTCCAGAGGGTGTGGCTGCCGAAGACCAGGATGTCGCCGCCGTCGCCGCGCTTGAGGTCGGCGATGTGGGCGTGGGCTTTCGCGCGGGCGATGACCTCCGTGGTGTCGGTCCACGCTCCTGTCGGTTCCAAGCCCAGGGAGTCCGAGACGACGAGCTTGTCGATGGCGTTGTCGAGGCGGGAGATCTCTTGCTGGACCGGGCCGAAAGCCGGGTTGTCCGCGACGGCAGGCCAGAAGCCCTGGAACATCTCGAAGGTGCGGCGACCCAGCAGCAGAGTGTCGGCGGCGCGGAGGCGCTCGGCGTTGTAGGCGTCGAAGGCGCCGTCCATCGGGAGCGCCATGACGTTGCCGCCGGAGCCCTCGAAGTAGCCGTCGAGCGAGACGATGTTGGTGACGATGAGCTTGCGCATGGGGTTCTCCACTCTCTGCGGTGTGCTTACGAAGAGGTAGAGACAACGCTCATCGCGGATTCATCGGTCTCGTCGAAATCAGTCCGAAAAGATTTCTGGGAGGTCGAAGCCGGCGAGCACCTCGGGGCTGAGGAAGCTGGAGATCTCGGTGATCAGGCCGTCGCGCAGGCTCAGCACGTTGATGCCGCCGAGCGCGAACACGCCATCGGGACGGCGCATGTAGCCGGCGATCGCGAGCTGGCCGTTCGCGTGGATCGGCACCAGACGCCAGCTGTTGGCGAAGATGCGCTCGACCAGGAATCGGGTGACGTCTTCGCGTCCGTCGAACCAGACAGGAAGCGGCGGCATGGTGAAGCGGACGTCCTCGGCGAGCAGGTTGACGATCGCGTTGACGTCGGCTTTTTCCCAAGCCGCGACGAAGGCGTCGATCAGCTCGCGTTGCCCGTCTGGGCCAAGCGTGGACAGTTCGGCCTGCTGACTGCGTTCGGGGACGCGCTCTTCGACGGCTTTGCGAGCGCGTTGGAGTGCGCTGTTGACCGCGGCTGGGGTCAGCTCCAGGATTTCCGCGGTCTCGGCGGCCGAGTACTCGAGCACCTGACGCAGGATCAGCACCGCGCGCTGGGTGCTCGGCAGATGCTGGAGCGCGGCGATGAACGCCAGCTCGACACTTTCGCGTCGCAGGTAGCTCGCCGATGGGTCGTCTTCCCATGGCTCCAGCCACGGGCCGGGCTGCGGTTCGCCCAGGTCAGCGGTCTCGCGGCGGGCTGGGCTGTGGTCAGGGGACAGCACGCGGGGTGGACGTTTGGCGCTGAGCCTCAGGCAAGCGTTGGTGCAGATCCGGTACAGCCAGGTGCGCAGTGAACTCCGTCCTTCGAAGCTCGACAGTCCGCGCCAGGCGCTGAGCAGCGACTCCTGCAATGCGTCCTCGGCGTCGTGCGGTGAGCCGAGCATGCGGTAGCAGTGCGCGGTCAGCTCGCCGCGGAACTCCGCCACCAGCTGGTCGAACGCGTCACGGTCGATGTCCACGAGCGCCGATCCTAGCGAAACTATTTCGTTATCCAACCCGGGAACCTCCGTGGGGGACGGGCGTCTTTATGGGTGTTGAAGCGCTGAGGGGGAAAGCGCCGAAACCGCCAAAACTGGGGAAATCCAATTCATGCGGGGCTACCCGTATGCCTATTAACTGGGGAATTGAAATGATTCGCAAATCTGTCGTCATTGCCGGTATGGCCGCTGGCTTCGCTCTGCTTTCGCCGGTCGCGGCGTTGGCGGGCGACCAGGGCGTCGACCACAAGCTCACGATCAGCGTCAGCGGTAGCACCATCACTTTGCACGGCACCTGCGCCAAGCCCAACGAGCACGCCGAGGGCAACTACGGTGTTCCGAACGGCCACGAGCCCTTTGGCGCCGGGACCATGAAAGCGAATGGCATCAAGCAGAGCATTTCCTTCAAGGGAGTCAAGCCGGGCAAGTACATCGCGTGGATGTTCTGCGACAGCGACGGGGAAGGTTCGCAGGGCACGATCAACTCCAAGCAGGTCGCCTTTACTGTTGCCGCGCCGAAGCCGGCCGCCGAGACCAAGGCTCCGCAGGTTGCCGAAAAGCCCAAGGGTGCTCCGCAGACCGGTGGTGGCGCGGAGGCCGCCAATGACGCCGGAATCGGCACCGCCGCCTTGGGTGCCGGGGCCGCGCTGGCGCTTGGTGGCGGTGGTTTCTTCGCGCTGCGCAGGCGTGCCAGCCGTCGTTGAGTCGAAACACAGAGAAAAGCCGCCCGGAGCACGGGCGGCTTTTTCTTTTCTATCGATGCGCCGATAGCCGTTCGAAAGAGTGCTGCGCGACCCTCGGTTCCCTAAGCGCGGGAAGGAGGGAAAGGCCATGGGACTGCTGCGCATCCTCGCGGAGGACCTGCGGACGGTCGTCGAACGGGATCCGTCCGTCCGGCACCGTGGCGAGGCCTTCCTGCACCCCGCGCTGCCCGCCGTGTGGACCCACCGGGTCGCCCATCTGCTGCATCGTAAGGGCCTGCGGCTGACCGCGAGGTTCCTGATGGTGCTGGTCAGAGCCTTCACCGGGGTGGAGATCCATCCCGGCGCGGTGCTCGGGCGGCGGGTCTTCGTCGACCATGGGGCCGCTGTCGTGATCGGGGAGACCGCGCGGATCGGCGATGACGTGACGATCTATCACCAGGTGACGCTGGGCGCGGTCGGCTGGTGGCGTGACAACAAGCGTGCCGAGGGGGAGCGGCGGCATCCGGTCATCGGGGCGCGGGTGGTGCTCGGCACGAACGCGACCGTGCTCGGGCCGGTGACCGTCGGGGATGACGCCGTGATCGGGGCGCAGGCGCTGGTGGTCGATGACGTTCCCGCCCGTGCGCTCGCTCTCGCGCCCGCCGCGGTCACCCAGGCGACTCAATTACGGAGGAAGGCGTCATGACCAGTTTGCTGTCACCCCAACGTATCGCCAACGGGATCGAGGAGCTGGTCGGTGGCACCCCGCTGCTCCGGCTGCCCTCGACCGGCGCGCAGGTGCTCGCCAAGCTGGAGTCGGCGAACCCGCTCTCCAGCATCAAGGACCGCGCCGCGCTCTTCATGCTTCGCGGTGCGGAAGCCGATGGCCGGCTGAAACCCGGCGGCACGGTCATCGAGGCGACGTCCGGGAACACCGGCATCGCGCTGGCCGCGTTGAGTGCCTCGCGGGGCTACCGCTGCGTGATCGTCTTGCCGGACAACGCGACCGCTGAGCGCATCGGGCTTCTTAAGGCTTTGGGTGCCGAGGTCGTGTTGACGCCCAAGGAACTTCGCTACCAGGGCTGTATCGACAAGGCCGAGGAACTGCACCTCGCGACGCCGGACTCGTGGTTCCCGCAGCAGCACGCGAACCCCGACAACGTCCGCGCGCACCGTGAGACGACCGGGCCCGAGATCTGGGCCGATACCGCTGGCGCCGTCGACATCCTCGTCGCCGGGATCGGGACCGGCGGGACGTTGTGCGGCTCTGCCGACTTCCTCAAGACGCAGAACCCGTTGCTGCAGGCCATCGGCGTCGAGCCGGACGGTTCGCCGCTGCTTTCGCGTGGTTACGCGGGCACGCACTCGATCTTCGGGCTGAATGGCGGATTCGTCGCCGAGACCACGGATCCCGAACTGATCGACGAAGTCCTCACCGTCACCGACGACGAGGCGCTGGACACCGCACGCTGGCTCGCGCGCAGTGTCGGCGTGCTCGCCGGCGTCTCGTCCGGGGCCGCCGTGCATGGCGCGCTCCGGATCGCGAGCCGTCCGGAGAACGAGGGAAAGACCATCGTCACCATCCTGCCCGACACCGGTGAGCGCTACCTGAGCGTCTGGGACGGGCCTACCGCGAAAGGAACGGACCGATGAACCTCCTCCTGGTCGGCGCCAACGACGAGTGGGTGCGCAAGGCGAAGGACCTCGGCTTGACCGTGCTGCTGCTCCAGCACCCGAGCAAGCTGACCCCGCTGCAGGAAGAGCTCGCGGACGTCGTTCACGTGCTCGACTACACCGAGTGGGCCGAGGTCGAGCCGGTCGCCAGGCGGCTGCGGGCCGAGCCCGGCTACGAGGTCGCGCTTTCGCTGACCGAACCGGGACTGGACAACGCGGGCCGCATCAACGATCTTTTCCGGCTCGGCGGAACCGGCTTCGAGGTCACCAAACGCTTCCGCGACAAGCTGACCATGCGCAAACACCTCGCCGCGATCGACCCGAACGCGGTCGGCGCGCAGACGCTGGAGCAGCGCGAGCAGCTGGACGCTTTCGGCGCCCGCTACGGCTACCCGTTCATCGTGAAGCCGAATGACGCCACCGCCAGCATCGGCGTGCACCAGGTCAACTCGCCTGCCGACGCCGACGCGATCTGGGCCGCGGTGGAACGCCTTCGCGGCACCAGGACCGACCGCATCTCGACGCTCATGCTGCTGCAGGACTTCCTGATGGAGGAGTTCGTCGAGGGGCCCGAGTTCAGCGTGGAGACCTTCAGCTTCTCCGGCAGGCACGTGGTCGTCGCGATCACCGAGAAGTTCACCGACGACGCGCATTTCGCCGAACTCGGTCACGCCGTGCCCGCTCGGCTGGACGTGGAGACCCAGGATGAGGTCAGTGCCGCCGTCGGCAGCTTCCTTGACCTGATGGGTTTGCGCGATGGCGTGTCCCACACCGAGATCCGGATCGGCGCACGCGGTCCGCAGGTGATCGAGAGTCACAACCGCGGCGCGGGCGACGCGATCACCGATCTCGTGCAGGGTGCTTACGGCATTGATCTGATCAGCTACGCGCTCGGCTGGCCGTTCGGTCTGGTTCCCGAGCTGCCGGGCCGCCCGGTGCCGAAAGCCGGTGCCAGCACCAGATTCATCGTCGGTGTGCCGGGCAAGGTCGAGTCGATCGACGGCGCCGACGAGGCACGGGCCCAAAAAGGTGTGCTGGACGTGCGGATCAGCGCGAAGGTGGGCGACACCGTCCGCACACTGCGCGACAACTGGGACCGGCTCGGGCTGGTCGCGGTCGTCGGCGCCGACACGACCGACGCGATCCGGCGCGGCGCGGAGCTCATCGGCGAAACCATCCGCATCAAGGTCGCTGGCGACGATGGTGAGACCCGGTTCGCGCATGTGGCCGAGGTGGCGTGATGACGCTTCTCATCCTGCACCGGAATCCGCTGGAGCCGTTCCCATACGACCGCTGGCTGGCCGATTTCGACGGTGACGTCGTGATCCTCGCGGCTCGCGACAAGTTCGAGTCATTCGCCGAGGAGATACCGACGACGAACCTCGGCTACGCGCACTTCGAGACGATGGATTTCCGTGACGACGCACTGGTGCTCAAGCGGGCGCTGGAACTCGCCGCGGAATTCGGCACGAAGTACGTCATCGGGCATCACGAGGGCGACGTCGACAACGCGGCGCGTGTGCGCGAGGAGCGCGGATTGCCTGGTCCATGGACCGCAGACGTCTATCCCTTCCGCGACAAGGCGTTGATGAAGAAGCTGGTACAGAAGGTCGGCGTCGAGGTCGCGCCGCACACTGTGCCCCAGTCGCCCGCAGACGTGCGCGAGTTCGCGCGGGAGCACGGATTTCCCTTGGTGTTCAAGGACAGGGCCGGGTTCAACGCGATCGGCCTGCGCATCCTGCGCGAACAGGCCGAGCTCGACGCCTACCTCGAAGAACCGCTGGGCGACGTGCTGCTGGAGGCGTTCGTCCCCGGCAGGATGTGCCATGTGGACGGTCTCGTCGTCGGCGGTGAGACCGTGCTTTCCTGGCCTTCGCAGTACCAATACGACCTCGCGTCGTTCGGCTCGGACCCTGGCGCGCGCGTCGACGTGACGCTGGATCCGGACGACCCGTTGACCGACCGGCTGATCGCGCTCACGGACAAGACACTGGCGGCGCTGCGTACTCCCGGTCTCCAGAACCATGGCTTCCACGCGGAAATCTTCCACACCCCGGACGACCGCTTGGTGCTGTGCGAAATCGCGAGCAGGCCCGCCGGCGCGAAAGTCCGCGAGGTCTTCAAGACCTTGTTCGACGTCAACCTCGCCGAATACGCCACGCGGTTGCAGGTCGGCCTGCCGATCCCCGCGATCGATCGCACGCCGAAACGCATGTCCGGTCAGGTGCTCATGATGAAACGCCCCGGCGTGATCCACGAAGTTCCGCAGACCCCCGAAGACGCGTGGGTCGAGTACTTCTGGCTCTACGCCAAGCCGGGCCAGGTCGTTCCGCCCGCAGGCGGGTCGAGCGACTTCCTGGTGGCCGCGGTCGCTTCGGCGCCGACGAGATCGGAATGCGAGCGCAGGCTGAGGGAACTGGGCGCGAGGTTCGTCGCACAGACCAAGATCGGGGACGTGGCATGATCACCGCCCAGGTCAGGTACATGCTCGGCATCACGGTCGACGCCATGGGCAGCGGCATGTACGTGCCGCTTTCCCTGCTGTACTTCCATCACCTGACCGGCATGCCGCTCGAACAGGTCGGCGTCATCATGAGCGCGGGTGCGTTGCTCGCGCTGGTCAGCAACCCGATCGCGGGCGTGCTCGTCGACCGGTACGGCGCGCGGACGGTCGTCGTCGGCGGCTATCTCGTGCGTGCGGCCGGGTTCTTCTGCTATCCGTTCGTGGACTCGCCGGTGCCGATGTTCCTGGCCGTGGCACTGGTCGCGCTCGGCGACGGCTCGTTCCCGCCCGCGATCCAATCTTTCGTCGCGGAAATCGCGCAAGGTGACAGCCGGGACAAACTCCTTGCCGCGCAACGCAGTCTCCGCAACGCGGGGCTCGGCGCCGGCGGGCTCATCGCCGGCGCCGCGCTCGCGCTGGGCAGCGATGCCGCGTACCAGGTGATCGTGGTGGTCAGCGGGGTCGCGTTCCTCGCGGCGGCCGGGTTCATCGGCACCATCCCGAGCACGCACGTCGCGAAGCCCAAGGCGGAACGGGTGCGCGGTGGTTACCGCGAAGTGTTCCGCAACCGGACATTCCTCGCGCTGACCGTCGCGAATGTGCCGACGGCGTTCGGATACATGGTGCTCGCGGTCAGCCTGCCGGTGTACATCACGCAGGAACTCGGCGCTTCGAGTTCGCTCGTCGGTGTGCTCTACGCGGTCAACACCGTGGGGATCGCGTTGTTGCAGATCCCGGTCACCAGGATGCTCACCCGCTACCGCCGGACACGAATGGCCGCACTCGGCGCGGCCGTTTTCTCGCTGTCGTTCTTGGCGTTCGGCTTACTGGGGGTGTTCTCGACCGGCGCCGTCCTGATGACCGGGATATTCGCGGCGACGGCGTTGTTCACCGCCGGCGAGCTTTTGCACGGCGCGACCGCGTCCGCGCTCGTGGCGAGCGCGGCGCCCGAAGCCACTCGCGGTCGTCATTTGTCCGTCTATCAGCTGTCCTGGGCGATTCCGATCGCTTTGGCACCCGCTCTGCTGACCGCGTTGCTCACCTGGTCGGCGGTAGGCATGTGGGTTTTGCTCGCTACCGGTGTCGCCGGTTCGGCACTTGCGATGCTCAAGCTGGAACCGCGTTTGCCGGAAGCCGCTGTTCGTTCACGACTTTCGTTGATACCGAGTGAATAGATCTTCACGCTAGCGTTTTCGAGATGCCTTCCGAAAACGGGCTTTCCCGTCGTAAAGCGTTAGGCCTGCTCGGCGCGGGCGCGGCAACCCCACTGCTGGGAACGGACATCGCCGCCGCGGCGGCGCCCGCCTTCGTGCTGACCCCAGGCGCGGCGGGCGCACCGCCGGTCGTGGGCCTGCATCTGACCTTCGGGTCGGACCCCGCGCGGCAGATGATCGTCTCGTGGATCACCGACTCGCCGGTGCGCAATCCGCGGGTGCTGTTCGGCGGGCTGGACACCGGGTTCGGGGCGTGCGCGCAGGCGCGGACCCGCACTTATGTGGACGGTGCGTCGAATCGGACCGTCTACGTGCACCACGCCCGGCTCGAGCGGCTGCGGCCGGACACGTCCTACGTGTACGCCGCGCAGCACGACGGCGCGGGCCCGGACGCCGGGACGTTCCGGACGGCGCCGGGTGGGCGCGCGGCGTTCACGTTCACGAGTTTCGGCGACCAGTCGACGCCGCACGCCACCTGGAACGCGGAAGGCGCGCCAGCGCTGACCATCGCGGGCGCGCCGGCCGCGGCGGACATCGTGGCAGGCATCGAACGCGTGGCGCCGCTGTTCCACCTGCTCAACGGCGATCTCTGTTACGCCAACATGGAACTCGACCGCATCCGAACCTGGAACGGTTTCTTCCAGAACAACGCCAGGTCCGCGCGCTTCCGGCCGTGGATGCCCGCGGCAGGCAACCATGAGGTCGAAAAGCTGAACGGGCCGATCGGATTCCACGCGTTCCAGACGTACTTCACGGTTCCTGACGGTGACACCGATCCCGAGCTCAACGGGCTTTGGTACGCGTTCACCGCCGGTTCCGTGCGGGTCATCGTGCTGCAGAACGAGGACAACTGCTTCCAGGACGCTGCGGAGTACTACCTGCACGGCTACTCCGGCGGCCGTCAGAAGGCATTCCTGGAACGGGAACTGCAGGCCGCGCGCGCGTCGCGGGACGTCGACTGGATCGTCGTCGCGATGCACCAGGTGATGATGAGCTCGGCCGACGCCAGCGGCGGCGACATGGGACTGCGTCAGGCATATGGGCCGCTGTTCGACAAATACGGCGTCGACCTGGTCGTCTGCGGGCACGAACACCACTACGAGCGCACGCTCGCGGTGCGTGGGGTGGTCTCCGGAAGCGAGACGCTGACGCCGAATCCGTCGTCCACCGCCACCGACGTGGTCGACACCTCGCAGGGGACGGTCCACATGGTCCTCGGCGGCGGCGGGGTTTCGCGGCCGACGAACCACCTGTTCTTCCCGCAGGGCAAGGCGAAGGTGATCACCGGCGTCGGCGACCCTGGCCCGAATGGCAAGCGGCCGTCGAAGTATGCGTTCGAAAGCGCTGTCTGGTCAGCGAAACGCGACGCCGAGCATCCGTACGGCTTCGCGGCTTTCACCGTCGATCCCGGGCGACGGCCTGGCGATCTCACCCGGATGCACGTGACCTACTACAACGTGAACAAGCCCTACGGCGAGCTTTCCGTCTTCGAGCAGTTCACGCTGCAGCGGCCACGTGCGGATGGCTAGAACCTCGGGATGGCGATGACGTCGAACGTGGTGTCCGGCGTCTGAGGCGAGCTGAACCGCGCGTTCGGCAGGTAAAGCCTGCCCGCGAATGGGGCCACGGTCGTCGGCACGTCGAACCGCGGATCGGTCGCCTTCTTGAGCAGCTTCCCGGAGGAGCCGGTGCGGTCGAGCGCGAACTTCGCGACCGTGTTGAGCCGGTTCTGCACGACGTAAAGCGTGCTTCCCTGGCGCAGCAGGCCGTCGCCGTTGGTCAGCACCTCACCGCCGAGGTCGGCCACCGTGGTCGCGCCGGTCTTCGGGTTGACCTTGAGCAGCTTGCCGTCGGCGACGACCAGCAGCGACTTGCCGTCCGGGCTGGTGACGATGCCGTTGCCGAATGACGCCGTCGGCAGGCCGGTGCCGGTCAGCGGCACGGTCACAGACTGGGCGGGCAGTGAACCGTGTCGGTCGAGTGGCAGTTTGTAGAGCACCGGCGACCGTGTGTCGGTGAACCAGGCCGCGTCCTCGGTGAGGATGACGTCGTTGATGAACGTCGAAGCCGCAGTCGTGAGCTGGTAGGTCTTGATGACCGCTCCGGTGCGCGCGTCGACGATCCGGGCCTGGCCGCTGGCCGCGCCGGACACGAACAGCCGTCCGCGGTCGTCGAGCTTCATCCCCAACGAGGCCGAGCCAGGGCCCTTGCTGAAGAACTCACCTTTTCCGTTGAGCAGGTTGATGCGGTAGAGCGAGCCGTCCGCGCGCGAGCCGAGATACGCGGTGTGGCCGCCGATCTCGATGCCTTCCGGCATGAAACCGTTGGGCAGCGGGATGGTCGCCGGCAGGTCGTGAGCCTGTGCGGACGGTGTGGTGAACAAGGACAGTGCGAGTGCGGCAATTGCCGCGAAAACCCCGAATCTCCTGGTCATCTCCGCAGTCTTGTGCCGCCGGGTGCTCTTTGACCAGGAACCTCAGGGAATCGACAGGAACTCGGCGACCGCGTCCCGCCCAGCGTGACCCAGTTCGCGGTTCTGGATGGAGTGCGAGGCGCCCTTCACGATCACGACCTTGCCCTGCGGCGCGACCTTGGCCTCCTCGAACGCCCATTCCATCGGCGTCGACAGGTCGTGGTCGCCG
This sequence comes from Amycolatopsis sp. NPDC059657, assembly GCF_042734395.1. NCBI lineage: Bacteria > Bacillati > Actinomycetota > Actinomycetes > Pseudonocardiales > Pseudonocardiaceae > Amycolatopsis > Amycolatopsis sp. NPDC059657. The sequence goes on from NZ_JBHWEB010000005.1 coordinate 27,158, forward strand.
TTGAGCAGCAGCGTCGGGACGTTGGGCAGCTTCCCTGCCGGGTTCGAGCTCGGCCGCTCCGCGGGCCAGTTCAGGCAGGTCTGGACGAAGCCCTGACCGGTCGCGACGGCCGGGCTGAACGGCCAGGTGTCGCGCGTGGTGAGCCGCTTTTCTGCGATTTTCAGCAGTGCTGGCCGAATAAAGCTCGGCGTGGCGGCATTTCCCCACGGGAAACGTTGGTCCGCGCACAAAGTCGCCGCATGGAGGCCTGCGCTGAAGTCGGCGACAGGATCGCCGCCGGACGCGAGATTCCGCAGCAGCGAGTCGAGTTTCGCGGTGTCGCCCGCGCGTGCCGAGTGCAGTGCGGTGATCAGGTCGGTGCCCATCACCGACGGGTCGCGATAGCTCGGGTCGACGAACTCGTACGTGACGATCATGTCGAACAACGCCACCCCTGCCGCGGTGTCACGGTTCTTCACGAGCCACGCGAGGTCGTCGGCCGGATCGAAGCCACAGGCGGGCGGGGCGGCGCAGGCGTCACGCAGCACGCGCGCGTGCGCTCGGAGGCTGACCAGATAAAGCGAATCCTCGGCCGTCGTGTGGTGCGGGAGCACCGAGTCGAGGATGACCTTCGAGACGTTGGCCGGATGCGCGATCGCGTACCTCGCGGCGGTCAGCGAGCCGTACGAGACGCCGTCGACCACGATCTTGCGCGCGCCGAGGGCTTCGCGGAGCCGATCGAGGTCGGCGGTCGTCGAGTCGCTGCCGTAGAACTGCGCCGTGTCGCCGAGTATCCGCGCGCACTCGGTGACCGCTTCCGGGGTGGGCGGCTCGATGTCCGAGCTGCCGACCTGCGCCTGCAGCTGCGGGCAGTCGATCGCGTTCGTGCCGGTGCCGCGCTGGTCGATCATGACCAGCCGGTAGTCCTTGAACACCTCGGGCATGCGGCCGCTGATCTTGGTCGTGAACGGCGCGCCGGGCTGACCGGGCCCGCCGGTGAGGAACAGCAGCGCACCCTTGGGCGCGTCGACGTTGTTCGCGGTCGCGACCTGGAGTTCGAGCGCGCCCGGCCGGTGGCCGCGGTAGTCGAGCGGCACGGTCAGCGTCGAGCAGGTGAACCGCGCGTCGTGTGCGCACGCGTGCGGATCTTCCAGCCGCGGGCCTGCCGCGACGGCAGGTGCGACGAGTCCGGTCGACAAAGCGACGACTCCGGCGAGTACGAGCAGCTTCGATCGCATGACCCGATTCTGCACCGGCACACCGACAAAAATCCGCGATACTGGCGAGATGGACAAGCTGCGTGCCTGGTGGGCGCATCGGCAGGGCCTCGACGGGGTGATGCAGGCTGCATCAACGGCCGACGTGCTCGCCGCGTCCGGCTGGATGCGCTCGGTCGTCGACGCCGAGGTCGCCGCGCTACGCGGCTAAGGCCAGAGCAGCTCACGAACCCAACGGCCGTCTTCGAGCCGGTATCGCAGCCGGACATGGCGCCGGTCGATCGCGCCTTGCCAGAACTCCACGACGGTCGGCACGAACATGTAGCGCTGCCAGGAAACCGGACGCAGCTCCGGGCTTTCGCGTAGCGCTCGCTCGACCTCCGCGCCCGCGCGGACGAGTTCGTCGTGGCTCTCCAGCACTTCCGACTGATGGCCGAGCAGCACTTCGGCCTTGGACAGTGGCGAGCGGTTGTCGAAGTCGTCGGCGCTGGCGTCTTCCGATGCCCGTGTGACCCGGCCGCGCAACCGGACCTGACGGCCGCGGCCCGGCCAGAAGAACGTGAGCGCCGCTCGCGGATCCCGTTCCAGCTGACCGGCTTTCGGGCTGTCCAAGCTGGTCGAGAACGCCCAGCCGTCGTCGTCGACCCCGCGCAGCACGACCACGCGCGCGTCGGGCCCGTCTTCGTCCACTGTGGACAATGTGACCGCGTGCGGGGCCAGCACGTGCTCGCCCGCTTCGGCGACCCAGTCCAAGAAGAGGGTGTGCGGCTTCTCGAGCGCGGTTTCGGTATCGAACCCCGGCAACTCGTCCGGAAAGGACGGCCAGCGGAACACGTCAGTAGCCATGTGGACGCTGGGGTGGCTGACCCTGCCAACCAGGTTGTTGTTGCTGCCACTGGAGCTGCTGATAGACCTCGGCGGGTTGCGGGAAGCAGAAGGTGAGCCTGGCGTTGACCGATCCCTGCACGGCCGCACCCCAGAACTTCCCGCCGACGAACGCGTACATCGCGCCGGCGCTGGTGTCGACGGCGACCATCCGCGTCTCACCGCCGAACTGGTTACTCGACTTCGCCATCGCCGCCTGCGCCGCGTCCGGGTACACGCGGGGGCTGACCAGCCCGGCGATCACCACCGACGCCGCCGTCCAGCCGACCGTGCCCAGCACGTTCGCGCGGGCGTGCTGGGTGGCGCGGCCGGTGAAGTCGTAGAGCGCGGCGGCACTGACCTCCGGCACCGCGGCGGCCACCACGCAGTAGTTCATCGTCGACAGCATCACCGACTCGGTGAAGAGCCCGACGACGGCGACGGCAGGCCCGATCTGCACGGTGTTGAGCCGTCCGCCGGTGCGCTGGATACGCTCGGCCACCGCACCGAGGTACTGCTCCGGGGTGAGCACGCGTGTCCTCCTCGCCGACTCGAATCTCGGCTCATCGTCGCACGCGTGCCCACCCCGAACCGGCCTAATGCGCGGTTTCAACCCTCTCCGGATGCCGCTTGAGCACGCCCTCGAGTGCCCACTTGCCGTTGCCGAGGAACGCGATCAGCAGGAACCCCCAGCAGAAGACCGCCGCCAGCTCACCGCCGTTCGCGATCGGCAGCAGGTTCACCGGCTGGTGCGCGGTGAAGTACGCGTACGCCATCGAACCCGAGCAGATGATCGCGGCGCCCCTCGTGCCGATGCCGAGCAGCACCAGCCCGCCACCGACGAACTGGATCAGCGACGCCCACCAGCCAGGCCAGGCGAAGGCCTCGGCGGCCGCTTTCGCGCCGAAGATGCCAAAGAGCTTCGCGGCGCCGTGGATGAAGAAGAGGAAGCCCAAAACGATTCTGAAGAGGCCAATGACGTGCTCACGCCCTTGGTCGAAGAGTTTCACTGTTGCCTCCATGCAGGGTGAAGGAACCAACAGGGTAAAAGTGGTGAACATCACAGCTCGACACTTTGTGTGATTGATCCGATACTCGCCGGTTGGTGAACCAACCCGCACCTTGCTTCGTGTGTCTGTTAAAGGCCACGACGTCGCATTGGGGGATTCGCGCTGGTGAGCGGCCCTTTGGTGCGCTGACGGCCGAGAGGCGGCGACTCCGGTGGAGTGTCGCGCGTCACGTCGCCTGCGCGTCGGCCAGTCGTGGTCTACTCCCGCCCTATGCGACGCCTCTTCCTTCTCGCCGCGGCCGCCGCGATGACCGCGGGCTGTTCGCCGAGCACGCCCGCCGAGACCGCGCCGGCGACGTCTTCGAGCCCCGCGCCGCCGGCTTCGGCGGCCCCGGAAATCCCGCCGGAGCCGAAGCCGTCAGCTGACGGTCCGTGTCCGTTCCTCGAAAAGTCCTTCGTCGCGCAGGCCAACGGGCAGCAGGTGTCGAAAATCCGGGTATCGGCGGACAAACCATATCCGACCTGCTTCTTTTACGCGCTGAGCGGCAAGCTCCAGCTGACCGTGCGGGTCTACACGGGCGATACCGCGGTGGCACGGGCGCTGGTCGACCAGGCGGCGCCGGTTGCCACGAGTAATCCCGCGAGTGAGCCCGCCGGCTGGAACGGCGGCTACCTGTCTACTGACAGTGGTGCCGTGTACGCCGTTTGGAAGCAGGGGTCCGCCATTGTGGTGACCACGAATCAGAAGCAAAGCGTCAAGGCGCGTACGGTGGCCGTGCAGGCTATCGGCAGCCTGAAGCTGTAAGTAGTGGCCTCCACACGTAAGAGTGAAGTTGATCTTGTACTAACCTGTGCCTCCTCCCCCGTGTACTTCGATTTATCAAGAAGGAACGTTTCGTGGCTGACACCTTGAAGGAAATCCTGCTCGACTCCGCTCGTCGCCCGCAGGTCGTGAGCGACTTCGAGACCCTGATCGACCAGGAAGTCTCGGACAAGGGCGGTGTCTCCGGCGCCGTCGTCAAGACCGGTTTCGCCGCGATCAAGAAGATCAAGCCGGGCATCATCCCCTCGGCCGTCGACAGCCTGCTGGACGACTTCTCGCAGTCGCTCGAGCCGTTCTACGCCGCGTTCAAGGCCCAGGGTGGTGGCGACTTCGGTGCCTACCTGGCCGGCCGCTCCGACGAGGCTTCGGACGCGCTGCTGACCGTCACGGACGCGCGCGCCGAGCGCAGCAGCCGCGACAGCATCAAGTCCGTCTACAAGAAGCTTCGCGGCGGCGCGAAGAAGAACGTGGAAGAGGCGCTCCCGCGCGTCGGCCAGCTGGTCGACAAGCACGCCGCCACCGCGTGAACTGATTGAGCAAAACGAAAGGCCCGGGAGTTCGACTCCCGGGCCTTTTCGTGTCTTGAGCTACTTCTTCTCCGCGCCAGACTTGGTCTCCGTCTGCTGACCGTTCCGCTGAGACGGCGGGGTGGCCGGCTTCGGCGGAGCGGGCTTCGCGGCCGGGGGAGCGGGCTTCGGAGCCTGCGGCGGAGCGGGGGCCACCGGGGGCTCCTGCTTCGACTTCAGGACGTAGGCCGTACCGGCGGCGACGACGCCCAGGCCGAGCACCCACGGCCAGCGGCGGCGCCTGCGCCCACCCTTGGCAGCGGTCTTGGCCTCGATCAGCGCGGCCTTGAAGTCCTTCTTCGCGCTCTTGAAGTCCTTCTTGCCACGACGCTTCGACTCGCCGGCGGCCTTGGCAGCCTTGATCGCGGCCTTCTTGGCCTTGCGGCCCGGCTTGCGCATCTCGGCGAGACGCGCGATCGCCTCCTTGCGGGCGGCCGCCGAGCTGCGCTTGAGCTCCTTGCGGGTCTTCTTGGTCTTGCTCGCGAGCTGCTTGCGTGCCTTGCGACCACGCACGCTGGCCTCTTCGGCGGCGGCCTCGACGACCGGCGCGATGGCCTCGGCACCTGCCTTACCAGCCTCGATGGCTTTTTCACGCAGGCCGAGCAGGCCGGTCTTCACCGACTCACTCACCGAATCCGCGGCCCGAGCCATGGCCTTCACCTCATCATCCGTTGGGTATTCGTTGTGTTGTCTGTCTGTTGTCCTCAACCTATCGTGCCCCTTTCCCCCGGATTTCGCCGCAGATGGCACCATGAAGCGCGTGACTGACTCGTTGAAGGCCACCCTGCACACCAACAAGGGTGATATCCACCTGAACCTGTTCCCAAACCACGCGCCGAAGACTGTCGAGAATTTCGTCGGTCTGGCGGAGGGAACCAAGGAGTACTCGACCGAGAACGCCACCGGCGGCTCGGCGGGCCCGTTCTACGACGGTTCGATCTTCCACCGGGTGATCGACGGCTTCATGCTGCAGGGCGGTGACCCCACCGGCACCGGCCGCGGCGGCCCCGGCTACCGCTTCGCCGACGAGTTCCACCCGGAGCTGCAGTTCAGCAAGCCGTACCTGCTGGCCATGGCGAACGCCGGGCCCGGCACCAACGGCTCGCAGTTCTTCATCACCGTCGCGAAGACGCCGCACCTGAACTTCAAGCACACCATCTTCGGTGAGGTCGTCGACGAAGCCTCGCAGGCCGTCGTGGACGCCATCGGCCGCACCGCGACCGGTCCCGGCGACAAGCCGCTCGAGGACGTCGTGATCGAGAAGGTCAGCATCACCCGCTGATCGTGAGCATCACGCGGTGATCACGGGATTACGGGTAGGTTGGTTCGTATCGTGAGCCAGCCCCCGTATCCCCAGATTCCGGAGTCTGCCGCGCTGCCTGGCTGCTGGTGGCATCCCAAGCGACAGACCGGTCTCAGTTGTGTCCGCTGTGGCCGTCCGGCCTGCCCGGACTGCCTCCGTGAGGCCGCCGTCGGCTTCCAATGTGTCGACTGTGTGCAATCCGGTCAGCGCGTCGACAAAGACCAGCGCAAGCAGTACGAAGCCGCAGGCTACGGCCAGCGCACGGTGACCGGCGCCAGGATGCCGAGACGCATCGTCGTCACGCCGGTCCTGATCGCGCTCAACGTGCTCGTCTTCCTGCTGACCGTGGTCCAGTCCGGCAGCATGACCAACAACAACGGCGGTTCCAAGATCGGGACCGGCGGCTGGCTCGATTCCGTGCTCGTCGCGCACGAGGGCGAGTACTGGCGGCTGTTCACCAGCGGTTTCCTGCATGACGGCCTGCTGCACATCGCGGTCAACATGCTCTCGCTGTGGATGCTCGGCCGCGATCTCGAGCGCGCGATGGGGCCGGTCCGCTACACGGTCGCCTACCTGGTCTCGCTCTTCGGCGGTTCGGTCGCCGTGGTGCTCTTCGCGCCCGACCGGCCCGTCGTCGGCGCCTCCGGGGCCATCTACGGCCTGCTCGGCGCGATCCTCATCGCGCTGCTCCGGCTGAAGCTCAACCCGACGTCCGCGCTGGTGATCATCGGCGTGAACCTCGTGCTGAGCGTGTCGATCCCGGGTATTTCACTGTTCGCCCACCTCGGCGGCCTGGTCGCGGGCGCGATCGTGATGGCCGCGATGGTCTACGCGCCTGAGAAGAGCAGGGCCGCTTGGCAAGCGGGCATGACCGTACTGGTCACGGTCGCGCTTATCGGCCTGTTCGCCATCGGCAACGCCAGGCTGGGCGACCAGACCTGCGGGGTGGCGCCGACGGGCGACCACTACGTCTGCTCAGCCAGCTCGTAGCGCCGAGAGCACGTCCAAGACGTCACGCGGGTCCTCGCCGAGGTCCATCCTGCCGAACACCAGCAGCCGGTCCTCGGCTTCGATTTCCAGCGTCACGCCATCGCGCCCGAGCCGCCTGGTGGTGCGCAGCCGCACCCGCGTGATGCCCCAGGGCAGCAGAACAGAGCCCGTGAGCGTCTTGGCCCTGATGCCCCGGCTGTCGGCGCTCAGTCGCGGCCTGACGAGGGTGGAGTGCAGTGCGAACGCCCCGGCGACCAGCGTGACGAGCCCGAAAAGGACCGCACCACGTGGGTCACCGCCGACCGCGATCGCGATGGTGCCGACCGCGGCCAATGCGGTGATCAGCCATTCCGCGGCGAGTACCGCAGGGGCCGGAGCCCAGCTGGCCGGTGAGTTATCCACAGGGGTTGTCCACAATGGGGATGGAGTCACACCGATGTAATTCGGCGTCAAGCCGCCATTCGGGGTAACTGTGACCGGTACGGGTCAGCGCCACTTCATGGTCATGAACAGCCCGGCGATGATGAGCGCGAACCCGATCGCGAAGTTCCAGTTGCCGAGCTCGGTCAGGAACGGGATCTTGGGTCCGGCGATGTAGTTCAGCACGAGCCAGACCAGCCCGATCACCATCAGCCCGAACATCACGATCAGGTAGAGGGGGTGCGACGGCCCGGCTGCCTTGATCTTCACCGGCGTACGCCGGTCGGCGGGCGGGGTGTACGCCGTCTTCTTGCGGACCTTGGACTTCGGCATGGGTCAATCCTCGCGTGGTGATCGTCTCGGCTGGTGGCGATGACCCGCATGCTTGTGGGTGCACCGTCGGGTGCGCAACCAGCGCCACGTGCACACGTTAACGTAAATGACCGCGTTAGAGCACCGGGGACGATCGGTTGATTTCCCGCACTGTGACAATCGAGTCACAGAGGGTTCATGGCGGTGCCTGAGAGGAGCTGTGCGTGCCTACGCGAGATGACGGAGACCGGGACTACGAGGGCCCGGACTCGGCTGGAGCCGTCGCGACCGCGGGTCGCAGGCCCGGTGGCGGTGCGACCGCCGTCCGCACGATCGGCGAGATCCTCATAACCGCTGGTCTGGTGGTGCTGCTGTTCGTCGTCTACGAGCTCTACATCACCGACATCTTCTCGGCGAACAAGCAGGCCGACGCCAACACCGTCCTCGACGACGAGTGGAAGAACGACCGCACGCTGCACCCCGACCTCGTCGAGGGCCAGGCGTTCGCGCGGATGTACATCCCCGAGTTCGGCGCCGACTACCACTTCACGATCCAGGAGGGGACCACCGAGAAATCCCTCGTGGTCGGCCCCGGGCACTACACCGGCACCCCGCTTCCGGGTGAACCTGGCAACTTCGCGGTCGCCGGGCACCGGGTCGGCAAGGGCGCGCCGTTCAACGATCTGGACGAGCTGCACTCCTGCTCGGCGATCATCATCGAGACGCACACCGACTTCTACGTCTACAAGGTGCTGCCGTACGAAGACGAGCAGAAGGGCTGGGAGACCGGCAAGGGCCAGCAGCCGGACTGCCGAGGGGTGTCCACCCTCCGCGACCCGAACCAGGCCGACGGTGGCGCGTACGGCAAGACGGTCGGCCGCAAGGTCGTCGCGCCGAACCGCGGTGACGCCACCAACCCGGTGCCGTATCGGCCGAAGGACATCCTGCCCGCCGCCGGCCAGGTTTCATTGCTCACGCTGACCACCTGCCACCCGCAGTTCTCGGCGCGGGAGCGGCTCATCATCCACTCAGTGCTGACCCGCCAGGTTGCGAAGACCGAAGTCGGCACCATCGCCGAGCTGACCGAGAAGCTCAAGACCGCCGGGGAGACGCGCTGATGTACGCCTGGATCTGGCGGGTTCTGCCAGGAAACGTGGCTGTGAAGGCCGCGCTGGCCGCCGTGCTCATCGCCGGAGTGGTGGCGCTGCTGTTCTTCGTCGTCTTCCCGTGGGCCGAGCCGCTGCTGCCGTTCAACGACGTCTCGGTTCAGTGAGGCGCTTCGGCGTCTTCCTGATCAGCGGCCGGTTCCCCGGTCAGAAGGACGCCGAGGTCCTGCGCCGGACGGTGGCGGCGATCGAGGCCGCCGAGCGCGCGGGCTTCGACGACGTCTGGCTGGCCGAGCACCACTTCATGCCGTACGGGGTGTGCCCGTCCGCGGTGACGCTGGCGGCGCACGCACTCGGCCGGACCAGGCGGATCGTCATCGGCACCGCGGTGAGCGTGCTGTCGGTGACCCATCCGGTGGCGCTGGCCGAGCAGTGGTCGACGCTGGACGCGGTGTCCGGCGGCCGGTTCCGGCTCGGCGTCGGCCGCGGCGGGCCGTGGCAGGACCTCGAGGTGTTCGGCACCGGGCTGGATCGCTACGAGCGTGGTTTCGAGGAGGCGCTCGACCTGCTGCTGCGCGCGATGCGGGGTGGCGAGGTCGAAGCGCGGGGCGAGCATTTCTCGTTCCGGCCGGTGCCGATGGTGCCCGAACCGGACCGCCGCGAGCGGCCGCCGGTGCTCGTCGCCGGTTCGCCGAGGCTGGCCGCCGAGCGTGGCCTGCCGATGCTGCTCGGGCTGGACCGTGACGACGAGGAGAAGGCCGCGCTGGTGGCCGAACACGGTTCGCCGGACGGGCACGTGTCGACCGTGCTGTGCCAGGTCGGCGAAGACGCGGGCGAGATCGTCCGCGCGAGGCTGCCGGGCTGGCTGGACATCGGGCTGGCGGCGCACGTGACCGTCGACGGCAGGGCGCGTACCAGGCGCGATCCTTGGGAGTACACGGAAAAGCTGTGCCGGATCCACCCGGTCGGCAGCCAGGACTACTGCATCGCGCGGCTCGAAGAGGGGATCCGCCGTACCGGTGTCTCCCACGTGATCATGATGGTGGAAGCCACCGGCACGACGGCCGGAACGGTGGAGAACATCGAGCGCATCGGCGCTCAGGTCTTGCCGTTCTTACGGGCTAACAGTCCCGCAGTTCCGGGCTCTGGTTGAGCAGCTGACCACGGGCGGAGATGAACGCGCGGTAGCGATCGCTGTCCACCTCGGCCAGCCGGAACGCGCCGACGCGGTGGCAGTTCTGGAACGCGAGCTTCACGCCGAAGTGCCGTTCGAGTCCGCCGCGGATGGCGTCCGAAGCCAGCGCGCGCAGTAGCTGACCACGCTCGGCCTCGCTCGGCGGTGGGGTCTCGTGGTCCGCGAAGCCTTCGGAGGAACCCTTCAGGTCCGCGATCACCGTGGTGATCACCTCCCAGGCGTAGGGCAGCGATTCCTGCACACAGGCGACGAACTCCGCGTCGTCCACTTCGCCACGCTCGGCTTTTTCCAGCAGGGCGGGGGAAACATCCAGCGACATCGAACCTCCATGATCGAAAAACCGCGGCGCGCAGCGCCTCCGTTGAGGGTGGTGGCGGGCGACGGGTGGGCAACTACCTGGCTACTCGGTGGCTGGCACACCCACAAGAGAAAACGATGATCATCACCACTTTGGCGGATGTCATTACTCCCAGCGGAAGACCTTCGCGGCGAGTGCCGCGGTGCCGATGGCCGCACCCGCCAGCGCCACCAGCTGGAGTGGCTGCGCGCCGGCACCGGTCCATGACTCTTCGAGCGCCTGGATACCCGGCGGCAGGTAGGCGCCGATCCGCTGGATGACCTCCGGCAGGAACTGCCTCGGCACGTAGACGCCGCCGAAGAACATGATCGGGATGAACGCGAGCATCGCGATCCCGCTCGCGGTCTTGGCCGTCTTCGCGAGCGCGGCCGAGAGCAGTCCCAGGCTGAACACCGAAACCGTGCCGAGCACGAGCGCGAGCAGGAAGCCGAGCGGATGACGCGGGCCGGGGATGTCGAAGACCGCCGCGCCTGCCACGATCAGCAGCCCGATCCCGAGCAGCGCGGTCGTCACGTGCACCACGAGCTGCGCGATCAGCAGATACGCCGGATGCACCGGAGTGGTCGCCATCCGGCGCAACACCCCGGTTTCACGGTAGGTCGCGACGGCGGCCGGGATCGCCTGCAGGCCGAGCATGGCGAGCGCGACCACGATCATCGACGGCGCCCAGCCATCGATGAAGCGGCGGCCGTTCTCCACCGCGCGCATGCCGGGGATCGCGCCGATCGCGAGCAGCAGTACGGCGGGGAAGAACAGGCCGAACGCCGTGTAGAGCGGGGCGCGCAGCGCCAGTTTCGCTTCGGTGGCGGTGAGTTTCGTGAGCGCGGACATCAGTTCCTCCCGGTCAGTGCGACGAACGCGTCGTCAAGAGTGGTTTCGCCGGCGGCGGCCATCAGGCCAGCCGGGGTGCCGGTGGCGACGACGCGGCCGTTGTCGAACACGGCGACGCGGTCACAGAGGCGCTGCGCCTCGTCCATGAAGTGGCTGACCAGCAGGATCGTCACGCCGCGCTCGCGCACGCCTTCGATGACCTTCCAGATGTCGCGGCGGGCGTGCGGGTCGAGTCCGGTGGTGAGCTCGTCGAGTACCGCGATCTCCGGATCGCCGATGAGCGCCAGCGCGATCGACACGCGCTGCTTCTGGCCGCCGGAGAGCTTGCCGAACTTCCGCTCGGCGAGGTCGGTCAGGCCGAGCTGGTCCAGCAAGGCCACCGGATCGGCGGGTTGTCGATAAAACGACGCGTACAGCTCGAGTGCTTCACGGACCTTGAGCTTCTCGGGCAGCTTGGCTTCCTGCAGCTGGGCGCCGATTTTTTCCTTGGCTGGCACGGAGATCGACCCGGCGTCGGGGTGGCGGAGGCCGAGCAGGCATTCGACGGTCGTCGTCTTGCCCGCACCGTTCGTGCCGAGGATCCCGAAGATCTCGCCTGGTTCCACGTGGAACGAGACGTCATCCACGGCGACAGTGCCCGAGTAGCTCTTGCGGAGGTTCTTGACTTCGACGATTGGCATGGGGAAAACGCTATTGACCAGGCGTTTCTCTTGGAATCCGCTTGTCTCCCCGACGGGGGTGGACCTAGGCCCACCCCGAATCTGAACCTGCGCCTACTGCGCCCGAGTGCCCCGCCGGGCAAGAATTCAGCGGTGACCCGCTACCTGATCGCACTCCGGCGCGGCTTCGTGCTGGCCGGACTCGCGCTCGTGGGGTTGATCCCGCTGGCGTGCGTGCTGATCGCGCTGGTCTTCATCTGCACGGGCGTGCTCATCTGGTTCGCCCCGCCGGTCATCGAATACAGCAGGCGCCACGTGAACCGGATGCGCCGGGTCGCCGCCGAGCTGACCGGCGTCGAGCTGCCCATCCCGTACAAGCCCGAACCTCCGGAGCCAGAACGCGAGGCCGACGGCTGGTACCGCGAAGGCAACTCGCTCTACCGGACATCGAAGTGGGTCCGGGTGAATCGCCGGATCGAGTGGGTCTTCGAGGACCCTGCCACGTTCCGCGATGGCATGTGGCTGGTGTTGAACCCGTTTGTCGGCCTGCTTTTGCCGCTCGCCACGCTCTTCACCGGCCCCGTCGCGGTGCGCGCGTACGGCCGCTGGCTGCACGGTCGGCTCAGCCGCACAACCACGTTCCAAGGACTGCGCTGGCTTAACAGGCACGGCGAAGCCTTTGGACACCTGATGGGCTTCTTAGCCGTCTCGATTCTTCAGTTCCTTTTCGGGCTTTGCGTGCTCTGCACGATCATCACGCCGATAGGCGCCGGGACCACGGTGGCGTACCGCAAGTTCGTCAACATGCTGCGCGACGCCACCGGCAAGTGGAGCGGCGTCGAGATCGAGGTCCCGTACCTGCCGGAGCCGCGGTTCCCGGTCGCCCGCCCGGATGGGCTGTACCAGCTGGGAAAGCAGCTCTACGAGTCGCCGTGGTGGCCGGCGCTGGTCAACCGCATGGTCTGGGTGCAGCGCGACAGGGCGACTTGGCGTGATCTCGCGGCGGGTGTGCTGATACCGCTGGTCTCGCTGGCGGCGGTGGCCGCGCCGTTCGCCTTCGTCACCGTGGCCTGGTGGCCGCCGTTCGACCCGGCCTTCCCCGTCTGGGCGCGGATCGTGCTGCCGTTCGTGCTCACAGGGCTGGGGTTCGCCTGCTCGCCGCCGTGGCTCGCCCGCGCGGTCGCCCGTTTCGCACGGCTGCTGCTCGGGCCGACGGAGGCGTCCCGGCTCGCCTTGCGGGTCGAACGCCTTGAGCGCACGCGCACCGACGCCAGTGCCGCGCAAGCCGCCGAGCTACGCCGGATCGAGCGCGATCTGCACGACGGCGTCCAGTCTCGGCTCGTCGCCATGGGGATGAAGCTCGGCGCGTTGGAGGCGCTGATCGACCGCGACCCGGAGAAGGCCAAGGAAATGGCGGCCGAGCTGCGGCGGAACTCATCGGACACGCTCACCGAGCTGCGTGATCTGGTGCGCGGGGTGCACCCGCCGGTGCTGACCGAACGCGGACTCGGCGACGCCGTGCGGGCGTTGGCGCTGGACAGCCCGCTGCGCGTGGAGGTGAGCGTCGAGCTGCCAGGACGCGCCGAGCCGCCGGTCGAGGCCTGCGCCTACTTCGCGGTGAGCGAGCTGCTGGGCAACGCCGTCAAGCATGGCCAGGCGGAGCGCGCGACGGTCTCGCTGGGCTTCGAGCGCGGCAGGCTGATCGTCGCGGTGACGGACTCCGGCCGCGGTGGTGCCAATCCCGCGCGTGGCTCCGGACTGCGGGGAATCGAGCGTCGGCTGGGTGCTTTCGACGGTAAGTTGACCGTCGAAAGCCCGCCTGGCGGCCCGACCGCGGTGAGACTGGAGATTCCGTGTCAGCTCGAACCGTCATCGCCGAGGACCAGTACCTGCTCCGAGACGGACTGACCCACCTGCTGACCGCGCACGGCTTCGACGTCGTCGCGGCCGTCGCCACCGGACCCGAGCTGCACACGGCGTTGCTGGAACACCGCCCGGACATTTCGATCGTCGACGTCCGCATGCCGCCGACCAACACCGACGAGGGCCTGCAGGTCGCGCTCGCCGTCCGCCGCGAGATCCCCGCGCTGCCGATTCTCGTGCTTTCCCAGCACGTCGAGCAGCTCTACGCGCGCGAGCTGCTCGCGGATGGCACCGGCGCGATCGGCTACCTGCTCAAGGACCGCGTGTTCAACGCCGACCAGTTCATCGACGCCGTCCGCCGCGTGGCCTCCGGCGGCACCGTGATGGACCCGGAGGTCATCGCGAAGCTGGTCGCGGGCAACAGCACCGACCCGCTGGGTTCGCTGACCCCGCGCGAGCGCGAGGTGCTGGGGCTCATGGCCGAAGGCTGTTCCAACGCGGCCATCGCGTCACGCCTGTTCTTCAGCGAAGGCGCGGTCGCCAAGCACACGGCCAACATCTTCGCCAAGCTCGGCATCAGCGCCTCGGACGACACCAACCGCCGAGTCCTCGCGGTGCTGACCTACCTAGGCGCGTGAAACCCGCAGCATCTCGTCGCGCTCGACGACCTTGACGCGCTCGCGGCCCTGCGGCTCGCCGAGCGACTTCTCGTGCGCGTCCAGCTTGCCCCAGCCCTCCCAGGTGGTGAACGGGATGCCGCGCTCGTTCAGGAAGTCGATGACCGCTTCGGGCTCGGGCCGGACCGGGCTCGCCAGTGTGTCGACGTCCGCGAGCAGGCTCGTGATGGTCTCCAGCGCGTCGCCCTTGGTGTGGCCGATGAGCCCGATCGGGCCGCGCTTGATCCAGCCGGTGACGTAAACGCCCGGCAGCTGGTTGTCGTCGAGGTCGAGCACTCGCCCTGCCTGGTTCGGCACGGTCCCGGAGGTGTGGTCGAACGGAACTTCCGGCAGGTGCGAGGACAGGTAACCGACGGCCCGGTACACGGCCTGGACGTCCCAGTCGTGGAACTCGCCGGTGCCGCGGACGTTGCCGTCGCCGGTGTACTCCGTGCGTTCGGTGCGCAGTCCGACGACCTTGCCGTCGTCACCGAGCACCTCGGCAGGCGAGTGGAAGAAGTGCAGGTGCAGCCGCTTCGGCCGGTCGCCCTGGTCGCGGATCGCCCAGTCCTGCAGCGTCTTCACGATCATGTCGACCTGCTTGGACGCGCGCAGCGCCGCGATGCTGCCCTCGTCGAACTCCATGTCCTCGGCGTGCACGATCACCTCGACGTTGGGCGAGTGGTCGAGCTCGCGCAGCTCCAGCGGGGTGAACTTGGCCTGGGCCGGGCCGCGGCGGCCGAACACGTGCACGTCGGTGACCGGGCTGGCCTTGAGTCCTTCGTAGACGTTCGGCGGGATGTCGGTGCTCAGCAGCTCGTCCGCGGTCTTCGCGAGGATGCGCGCGACGTCCAGCGCCACGTTGCCGACGCCGAGCACGGCGACGCTGGTCGCGGTCAGCGGCCAGGTGCGCGGCACGTCGGGGTGCCCGTCGTACCAGGACACGAAGTCGGCCGCGCCGTGGCTGCCGTCGAGGTCGATGCCGGGCAGGTCCAGCTCACGGTCGGACGAGGCGCCGGTGGAGAAGATGACCGCGTCGTAGAACTCGCGCAGGTCGTCGAGCTTGAGGTCGGTGCCGTAGTCGATGTTGCCGAGCAGCCGGATGTTCGGCCGGTCGAGCACCTTGTGCAGCGCGTTGACGATGCCCTTGATCCGCGGGTGGTCGGGCGCGACCCCGTAGCGGATCAGCCCGAACGGCGCCGGCATGCGCTCATACAGGTCGATCGTCACGTCGGCGTCGGACTTGTCCAGGATGTCGGCTGCGTAGATGCCGGCGGGACCGGCGCCCACGATGGCTACACGAAGAGATCGGGTCACACCCTCCAACGTAAGTTAGGTCGTCCTAACTTTCATGGTGATAAAGCGCACGGTCCACGCTCTGGGACCCGGTAAGCTCGCCTCATGCGCGTTCTGGTGGTCGACAACTACGACAGCTTCGTCTACAACCTGGTCCAGTATCTGGCCCAGCTCGGTGCCGACTGCACTGTGTGGCGCAATGACGTCGTCGACCTCGACAAGGTCACCGAGTTCGACGGCGTGCTCGTCTCGCCCGGCCCCGGTACCCCGGAACGCGCTGGTCAGAGCATGGACGTCATCCGCAAATGCGCCGAGGCGAAGGTGCCGATGCTCGGCGTCTGCCTCGGTCACCAGGCACTCGGCGTCGTCTTCGGCGCCACTGTGGACCGTGCGCCCGAGCTGCTGCACGGCAAGACGAGCCAGGTCCGCCACGTCGGCCGCGGCGTGCTCGCCGGGCTGCCGGAGGAGTTCACCGCCACTCGCTATCACTCGCTGACCGTGCTGCCGGAGACCATCCCCGCTGTGTTCGAGGTCACCGGGCGCACCGAGTCCGGCGTGGTCATGGGCATGCGTCACCGCGAGCTGCCGCTCGAAGGCGTCCAGTTCCACCCTGAGTCGGTGCTCACCGAGGGCGGCCACCGGATGCTGGCGAACTGGATGGCCTCGGCAGGCCACCCGGTCTCGGAGTCCACTGTGGAAACGCTAGAGCGCGCGACCAAGGCCTTGCAGAAGGCCGCCGTTGCGTGATCCGGCTGCTGGGGGTCGGCAAGAGCTACGTACGGGGTAGGCCCGTCCTCGACGGGGTCGACCTCGAAATCGGCCGTGGCCGCATCGTCGGCATCCGCGGCTCGAACGGCTCCGGCAAGTCGACACTGCTCCGGATCATGGCCGGTGTTTCCCGGCCGAGCACCGGCACGATCGAGGGCCGTCCCGTGGTCGGCTATCTCCCTGACAGGTTCCCCGCCGCGCAGCGGATGAGCGCGCGGGCGTACCTGCGGCACATGGGGCGGATCCGCGGCATCACCGATCTGTCCCTTGTGGACGAGCTGCTCGACCGCCTCGCGCTGGTCGGCGGCAAGAGCACTCAGCTGCGACAGCTGTCCAAGGGAAACGCCCAGAAAGTCGGCCTGGTGCAAGCGATTCTCGCTCAGCCGGACCTGCTCATCCTGGACGAGCCGTGGTCCGGTTTGGACGTCGAGGCGCACACCGTGCTCGGCGAGATCGTCGAGGAGACCAAGGCACGCGGCGCGAGCGTGGTCTTCACCGACCACCGCCCTGACGTCGTGCACGAGCACGCCGACGACGTCCACCTCATCATCGACGGCAAGCTCACCACCGAGACCAGGCGTCAGGCTTCGGTCCGCATCGTCCTGTCTGGCCCGAACGGCGAACGTGTCGAGAAGGTCGTCGACGCGCCCAGTTCCGACGCGGTGCTGCTGGCCGCGCTCAACGACGGCTGGTCGGTCCAAGAGGTGATCCAGTGCTAGCGGTCGCGCGGTACAACTTGGCTCTGCTGGGCCATTCCCAGCGCTACATCCCGGCGTCGATCCTGCTGTTCGGCGTGCTCGGCATGCAGTACACCGAGCGCAAAGCCCCGGTTCTGCCCGAGTTCGCGGTGAGTGCGGGCGCACTGCTTGTCGTCTCCTGCTGGCTGACCATCGCGCTCATCGACGTCGAAGATCCCGTCCAGCGCCTGATCACCTTGAGCCACGCCAGAAAGCTCGCACCGGTGCTGGCAGGCGCGATCTTGACCGTGCTCGTCTGCGCCGCGGCGCTCACCGCGATCTCCGAGACCTGGGCATTCGCCAGCCACCTCGGCAACGTTTCCCTCGGCCATCTGGGACTCGGCGCGCTGGCGCACCTCGCCTGCGCGTGCGCGGGCATCGCGATCGGCCTGCCCTGCTCCCGCCTGCTGGTCGGCAGGATCGGCTGGACACTGGTCGCGGCGCTCATCACGCTCATCGTCGTCATGCTGACCCACTGGCTTCCCATCGTGAACCCAATGCTCCGCGCGCTGGCGGCCGACGTTCCACCAGGTCCGGGCCCGGTCTTCGCCGGCTTCGCCGCCTCGGCGATCGCATTGCTGCTCAGTGCCGGTGCGGTAGGGATTCTGGTCTACCGCCGGGCGTAAGCTGCAATCTGCAAATTGCATCTGGCGCGAGGAGGACCTGTGGTGTCTGGAACCGTGGTGATCAGCCTGACCGGCTCCGGTCACGAACTCCTCCATCTCGCTGGGTGGTTGCGAGGCGAGGATGACCTCCGCCCCGGCGTCACGATGGCCGACGACTCGATCGAGGTGGTCGTGAACAGCGGATCGATCGCGACACTGTGCACTTCGGTCTTCGACTGGCTCGGCCACCGAAGAGAGATCGACTCGGTTTCCCTCAGCATGAGAGCCGAGAAGGCTTAGCCCTGAGAAACGACGAAGGCCCCGCGAGTGTGACTCGCGGGGCCTTCGTTCGTTCACTGCCGATCAGGGAAAGCCGGGCACGCCCGTCTTCGACGACGTGGTCGGCTGACCACCGCCGTTGTTGGTGTACACCGTCATCGTGACGTCCTGCTTCTGCGTGATCGTCGAGCCGCCGGTCGGGTCGGTCGACGCGACGGTGCCGATATCGTTCGGGTTGAAGGTGCCCTTGGTCTTCTGGATGATCTTGCCGCCCCAGCCGGACCTGCGCAGCTTGTCCAGTTCGGCGTTCGCCTGATCCACCGTCATCCCGACCAGACTCGGCATCTGGAACTGGGTCTGCGAGCCGTTGGAAACCTCGAGCACGATCTGGGTGCCGACCGCCACGTTGCCGCCGTTCGGCTTCTGCGAGACGACCTGGTCCTTCGGCTTGTCGGAGTCGACGTCCTTGCGCTGAACGTTGAACCCGGCGGCGGTGAGACCGGCCTTGGCCTCGGCGAAGGATTTGCCCGTGTAGTCGGTGACCGGCTTTTGTTCCTTGGTCTTGCCTATCTTGATGGTCACCTGGGTGCCCTGCTCGACCTGCTTGCCCGCGGCCGGATCCTGTTCCTGGACCTTGCCCGCCTGCGTCTGGTCGTCAACGTCGACCTCTTCGACGTTGGGGTTCAGGGTCAGGCCCTGCGCCGCGAGTGCGTTTTCGGCCTCGGCGCGCGTCTTGGTCGCCAGGTCGGGTACCGCCACCTTGCCGGGGGCGACGCCGACGGTCAGCTTGAGCTTGATGGTGGTCGCCACCTTGCTGCCCGCCGCCGGATCGATCGCGATGACCTTGCCGATCTGCTCGGTCGTGCAGGGGACCTTGGCGGTGCTCTGCGCACCGCAAGGGACGGGAATCCGCTCGAAGGTGAAACCCGCGGAGCGCAGCTGAGTGCCCGCTTCGGCTTCGGTCATCCCGACGACGTTGGGGATCTGGGCCTCGGTGGTCGTGTCCTTGAACGCGCCCATCAGCCACATGATCAGCAAGGCCGCGGCTGCGACGAGGACACCGGCCACGACCGCGATGATCGTGCGGCGGCGGCGCTTCGCGCGCGGGTCCTCTTCGTCCATGGCCGCGGCGAACTCGTCGTAGCGCTGCGACTGGCGGCGGTCCGAGTCCATGACCTGGGTGCGCTCGTCCTCCGACATGACCATCGGTGCGGACGGGCGCTGCCCCGACAAGGTGCGGACCAGGTCGGACCGCATTTCGGCGGAGGACTGGTACCGGTTGGCCGGGCCCTTCGACAGTGCCTTGAGCACGACAGCGTCGAGTTCCGGCGAGACCGCCGGGTTGACCGAGGACGGCGGCTTGGGGTCTTCACGGACGTGCTGGTACGCCACGGCAACGGGGGAGTCGCCGGTGAACGGGGGCTCCCCGGTGACGAGTTCGTAGAGCACGCAGCCCGCGGCGTAGACGTCGGAGCGGGCGTCGACCTGCTCGCCGCGTGCCTGCTCGGGGGAGAGGTACTGGGCGGTGCCGATCACGGCCGCGGTCTGGGTCATCGCGGACTGGCCGTCGTGCATCGCGCGGGCGATGCCGAAGTCCATCACCTTGACCGCGCCGTTCTTCGTGATCATCACGTTGGCGGGCTTGACGTCACGGTGGACGATGCTGTGCCGGTGCGAGAAGTCGAGTGCCGCGCAGACGTCGGCCATGACCTCCATGGCCCGCTTCTGCGACATCGGGCCCTCGGTCTTGACGATGTCACGCAGCGTCCGGCCTTCGACGTACTCCATGACGATGTAGGGCAGCGGGCCGAACTCGGTGTTCGCCTCGCCGGTGTCGTAGACGGCGACGATCGCCGGGTGGTTGAGCGCGGCGGCGTTCTGGGCCTCGCGGCGGAAGCGTTCCTGGAACTGGGGGTCGCGCGCCAGATCGGCGCGCAGGATCTTGATCGCCACTTCGCGGCCCAGCCGCACGTCATGGCCGTGGTGAACCTCGGACATACCGCCGTAACCGAGCGTGTCTCCCAGCTCGTACCGGTTGCTGAGCAGTCTTGGTGTGCTCATTTCTGCGTGCCGTTCCATTCCGTCCAAGGTGTGCTCATCATGCCCTGAGGGCCTTCAGCCGGCTGTGTGGGTTCATAGGCCGACCCGGTCGGCCGCACGTCCGGTTGTTCATTCGCCGGTGGCCGGTCTCCGCCGCCTGCCACCTTCACGATCACCAGCACGGCGGCCGTCACGATCAAGACCAGGACCACCACCAGCGCGACCCACAGCCCGGTGTGACTTCGTCTCTGCTGAGGCAGCCCGCCGGATGGCGGCACCGGCATCAGCGCGGGATGCGACGGCGGCCCGATCGGGGCCATCGGGTTGTGCAACGGCACTGGTGCGTAACCCGAGTTCAGCATCTGCTGGGGAACCGGCAGTGGGTGCCCGGCCTTGACCGCGGCGATGGCGGCCGCGAACTCGCCGCCGTTGTTGTACCGCTGCCTCGGGTCCTTCACGAGTGTGGCCTCGATGACGGCCCGCGCGTGCGGCGGGACGTCCGGTGGCAGCGGCGGCGGAATGTCGCGGATGTGCATCATCGCGACGGTCACCGCGTTCTCCGACAGGAACGGCCGGTGCCCGGTCAGGCATTCCCAGCCGCACACCGCCAGCGAGTAGACGTCGCTCGCCGGCTCCGCGCCGTGGCCGAGCGCCTGCTCCGGCGCGATGTAGTGGGCGGTGCCCATGACCATGCCGGATCGGGTCACCGGCGCGGCGTCGGCGGCCTTGGCGATGCCGAAGTCGGTGATCTTCACCTGCCCGTTCTTGGTGACCAATATGTTGCCCGGCTTGATGTCGCGGTGCACCAGGCCTTGCTCGTGCGCCGCCTGCAGCGCGTTTCCGGCCTGCTCCAGGATGTCCAACGTCGCGTCCGCGGTGATGCGGCCCTGTTTCGCCAGAATCCCGGCGAGCGGGTCGCCTTCGACGAGCTCCATCACCAGGTAGGCGATCGACAGCTCGTCGGCGACGGTCTCGCCATAGTCGTGTACGGCCGCGATACCCGGATGGTTCAGCGAAGCCGTCATCCTGGCCTCCGTGCGGAACCGGTGCAGGAACTCGGCGTCCCCGGACAGCTCCGCCTTCAGCACCTTCACCGCGACCGTGCGGTCCAGCCGGGTGTCACTGGCCTGCCAGACCTCGCCCATCCCGCCGACGGCGATCCGGTGCGTCAGCTTGTAGCGCTCGGCGAGCAGTTGACCCGTGGACAGCATCCGCTATCCACCCCCGAGCTTCGCGTTGATCGCGGCGCGCCCGATCTCGGCGGCGACGGTGCCGCCGGTCGCCTCCAGGCCGCGGTTACCACCGGACTCGACGATGACCGCGACGGCGATCTGCGGGTCGTTGGCGGGCGCGAACCCGGTGTACCAGGCGTGCGGCGGGGTGTTCTTGGGGTCGTTGCCGTGCTCGGCGGTGCCCGTCTTCGACGCGATCTGGATGTCGTTGCGCTTGCCGGCGCCCTTGGTGAAGCCCTCCGACGCGAGCATCATGTCGCGCAGGATGTTCGCGTTGGCGTTGCTCAGCGCCGGGGTGCCGGTCAGCTCCTGCGGGTTGATGTCCTGCAGCGTCGAGGTGTCCGGCGCCAGCAGCGCCTGCACGAGCTGCGGCTTCATGGCCATGCCGCCGTTGGCGATGGTGGCCGAGAGCATGCAGTCCTGCAGCGGGCTCAGCAGCACGTCACGCTGGCCGATGCCGCTCTGGTAGAGCGCGGCCTGCGATTCGAGCTTGCCGAGCGTCGAGGTGGCGACCTTGGTCGGGATGACCAGGTCGTTCTGCCCGATGCCGAAGTTGGCGGCGACCTTGGTCAGCTTGTCCTTGCCGAGCTTGCCTGCGAACTCCGCGAACGGGACGTTGCACGAGTGGGCGAGCGCGTCCTTGAACGTGGTGCCCGCGCACGCGGCGCCGCCGTAGTTCTCCAGCGTGGTCTGCGTCTGCGGGAGCTGCACGTTCGGCGCCGAATTGATCGGGGTGTCCGGGCCGTTGCCGTCTTCGAGCGCGGCGGCGGCGGTGACCAGCTTGAACGTCGAACCGGGCGGGTAGATCTCCTGGATCGCGCGGTTCAGCATCGGCTTCTTGGGGTCCTGGGAGTAGGACGTCCAGGCCTGCTCCTGCGCCTTGCCGTCGTGTGAGGCCAGCTTGTTCGGGTCGTACGACGGGGTCGAGACCATCGCGAGGATGCGGCCGGTCTTCGGCTCCATCGCGACGACCGAGCCGGTGTAGCCCTTCTGCATCATCAGCTCGTACGCGGCCTGCTGGACGGCGGGGTCGATGGTCAGCCGGACGTTGCCACCACGCGGGTCGCGGCCGGTGATCATGTCCGAAAGCCGCCGCACGAACAGCCGGGGGTCGGAGCCGTTGAGGATGTCGTCCTCGGCACGCTCCATGCCGCCCGCGCCGTAGCGCACCGAGTAGTAGCCGGTGACCGGCGCGTACATCGGGCCGTCGACGTAGGTCCTGGTGAAGCGGAACTTGTCGGCCGACTCGGTCACGCCCGCGACGATCTTGCCGCCGACCTGCGCGACGATCTGACCGCGCTGGCGGGCGTACTCGTCGAGCAGCACGCGCGCGTTGCGGGAGTCGGTGCGGTAGTCGTCCGCCTTCACGACCTGGATGTAGGTGGCGTTGCCCAGCAGCAGGAGCACCATGACGAGCATGGCGACGCCTACCTTGCGCAGAGGTGTGTTCACTTGGGTCGCTCCACCATCACCGTGTGTGCCTCGGCCAGCGGAGCCTGGGGCTGCTGGGGCTTGGGCCGCGCCGCCGGCCTGCGTGCGGCGTCGGAGATCCGCAGCAGCAGTGCCACGAGTACGTAGTTCGCCAGCAGCGAAGAGCCGCCCCGCGAGAGGAACGGCGCGGTGATGCCCGTCATCGGGATCAGCTTGGTGACCCCGCCGACGACCACGAAGATCTGCATCACGATGGCGAACGAGAGCCCGCCGCCGAGCAGCTTGCCGAAGGTGTCACGGACGGCCAGCGCGCTGCGCATGCCGCGCATCGCGAGCAGCAGGTACACCATCAGGATCGCGGCGAGGCCGATGAAGCCGAGCTCCTCGCCGATCGCCGCGGTGATGAAGTCGGTGCTCGCCTCGGGGACCATGTCCGGCCGCCCAGCGCCGAGCCCGGTGCCGCCGACGCCGCCGGTGCCGAGCCCGAACAGGCCCTGCGCGATCTGGTAACCGCCGCCGGGGTCGTCGTAGGTGGCCAGCGGGTCCATCCAGTTGGCGACGCGCTGCTGGACGTGCGTGAACAGGTTGTACGCGATGATGCAGCCGCCGAGGAACATGCTCACGCCCAGCACGACCCAGATCACGCGCTCGGTCGCGACGTAGAGCATCACCAGCACGACACCGAAGAACAGCAGCGACGTGCCGAGGTCTTTTTCGAACACCAGCACGCCGATGCAGGCGCCCGCGGCGATCAGGATCGGGCCGAGGTCACGGGCTCGCGGCAGTTCGACGCCGAGGAACTTCTTGCCCGCCACCATGAACAAGTCGCGTTTGGACACCAGGAACGCGGCGAAGAAGACCATCAAGAGGATCTTCGCGAACTCACCTGGCTGGATCGACATGAAGCCGAGCTTGATCCACACCTTCGCGCCGTTGACCTCGGACAGGCTCTTCGGCAACACGGCGGGAAGCGCCAGCGCGATGATCCCGATCAGCCCTGCCGTGTAGCCGTAGCGGGTCAGCGTGCGGTGGTCCTTGACGATGATCAGCACGGCGAGGAACAACGCCAGCGCGATGACCGTCCACAGGATCTGCTTGGGCGCGTCCGGCGAGAACGCCTTCCCGTTCTGGATCGCCCGCTCGGCCGACGCCAGGTCGATCCGGTAGATCATCACCAGGCCCATGCCGTTGAGCAGCGCGACGCACGGCAGGATCAGCGGATCCGCGTACGGCGCCCAGCGGCGCACCGCGCCGTGCGCGACACCGAAGACGGTCAGGTACGAGAGCCCGTACCAGAACACGGCGGCCGTGAGCTGATGGTCCTGGTTGGCCTCGACCAGCACGAAAGCCACCGTGACGATGAACGCCGCGAAGGCGAGCAACACCAGTTCGGTGCCTCGCCTCGTCGGGAGTTCACGCTGAGGATTGGTGGTGAACGCCCCCGCTGCCGGGTCTGCCAGTTGCGGACCCATCAGTTACCGCCTCCTGGCGACACGGATGTCGATGAGGTCGCCTGGCAGTCCCTCCTCGGCTGTTCCGTGCCGGACGGGGCCGAAGAAGTGGTCGTCGGGGTGCCGCTCGGTTGCTGCGACGAAGACGACGGCGGCGGCGAAGTGTTGGTGGGGCAGGGCGGCGGGGTGAGCACCTTGTTGGAGCGCAGGAAGTCGTCGATGTAGCGGCGGGCCTCGTCGAGGCTGTCCTTCTTCACGCCGTTCTTGATCGCGACCCGCGCGTCCTCCTGCAGGCTGGACAGCCGCAGCGGCTCACAGGCCTGGATCTGGCACGAACCCTGCTCCTGCGTCTGCAGGTCGATGCCGAGGATGCTGCCGGGCACACCGCGGAAGATGACGACCTCGTCGTTGGCGCCTTCGCCGACGTAGTACTGGCTGAGCACGAAATACCGGGTGGTGATCGCGGCGGCCGCGAGCACGATGAGCACCACGATCCCGCCTACCAGCCAGCGAAATCGCTTCCGGCGTTTGGCCTTCGGGTCCTCTTGCGGCTGCGGGAGCTCGGGGCGGGGCTGGGGCGGCGGCTGCGTGAGCGCGCGTGCCCTGGCCGCGGGCGAGTCCGCCTGCGGGCGTTCGTCGCTGCCGTCACCGGCAGCGCCTCCCACGATCGGATGATCGTCGCCGAAGTCGACGTCGACCACGTCGGCGATGATCACCGTGACGTTGTCGGTGCCGCCGCCGCGCAGCGCGAGCTCGATCATCCGGTCCGCGCAGTCCTGCGGGTCGCGGATGAGCATCGCGTCGGCGAGCGTCTCGTCGCTGACCATGCCGGACAGGCCATCGGAGCAGATCAGGTAGCGGTCGCCAGCCCGCGCCTCGCGCACAGTGAGCGTCGGCTCGACCTCATGCCCGGTGAGCGCCTTGAGCAGCAGCGAGCGCTGGGGGTGGACAGCGGCCTCTTCCGGCGTGATCCGGCCCTGCTCCAGCAGCTCGTTGACGAAACTGTCGTCACGGGTGATCTGCGAGAACTGGCCGTTGCGCAGCAGATAGGCGCGCGAGTCACCGACGTGGACCATGCCGAGCCTGGAGCCGGAGAACAGCACCGCGGTGAGCGTGGTCCCCATGCCTTCGAGGTCGGGGTCCTGGGAGACGAGCTCGGCGATGGCCCCGTTGCCGTTACCGACGGCTTCACGGAGCTGGGCGAGCAGGTCATCGCCCGGCTCGTCGTCGTCGAGCGGCGCGAGTGAGGCGATGACGACCTTGCTGGCGACTTCACCGGCGGCGTGACCGCCCATGCCGTCGGCGAGTGCGAGCAGGCGCGGACCCGCGTACACCGAGTCCTGGTTGCTGGAACGAACCAGGCCACGGTCGCTGCGGGCCGCGTAGCGGAGTACGAGAGTCATGGGCGAAGCTCGATCACCGTCTTGCCGATTCGGATGGGGACGCCGAGTGGGACTCGGAGGGGTGCAGTGACCTTAGCCCGGTCGAGGTACGTGCCGTTCGTCGAGCCTAGATCTTCCACGTACCAGTCCTCGCCACGCAGGGAAATCCTGGCGTGGCGGGTCGACGCGTAGTCGTCGTCGAGCACCAGTGTCGAGTCGTCGGCGCGGCCGATCAGGATCGGCCTGCCGTCCAGCGCGATCCTGGTCCCGGACAGCGCGCCGTGCGTGACGATGAGCTGCTGCGGCGACTTCCCGCCGCGTGGTCTCTTCTCCGCCTTCTTCTTCCGGCCGAACGACGGGATCGCGACGCGGAGCCCGGAGGCCGCGTACAGGTCCGAGCGGACGACTCGGAGCGCGGCGAACACGAACAGCCAGAGCAGCACGAGAAAACCTGCTCTGGTCAGTTGAACGACAAGCTCTGGCACGTGTTGTGTCCGCTCCCGACTCTTTACGCAACTCCGTCACGCCAACCTGCGACACGGCGTGCGTCGCAGGTCCCCCCGCAACGCAATTGTGCGGGAACGGCTCGAACCTCCTGAAATCAGCCCTGTGTGCGGAAGACCAGCGACGAGTGACCGACCCTGATGACGTCGCCGTCGGCGAGCTGCCAGGTCTGCACCGGAGTGCCGTTCACCGTGGTGCCGTTGGTCGAGCCGATGTCGGCGAGCGTCGCCGACTGGCCGTCCCAGGTGATCTCGAGGTGACGCCGCGAGACGCCGGTGTCCGGGAGCCGGAAGTCGGCGTCCTGGCCACGGCCGACCACGTTGCCGCCCTGCTTCAGGGAGTATGTCCGGTTCGATCCGTCATCGAGCTGCAGGCTCGCCGCGAGCGCGCGGTTTCCGGCAGGCGGTGAAGGCGGCGCGTAGCTCTGCTGGGCGTAGCCACCCTGCTGCTGGGCGTACGGGTCGGGCTGGCCGTAACCACCCTGGTCGTAGCCGGGCTGCGCCGGGGGCTGTCCGTACTGGTCGTAACCGGGCTGCGCGGGCTGGCCATAGCCACCCTGGTCGTAGCCGGGCTGCGCCGGGGGCTGTCCGTACTGGTCGTAACCGGGCTGCGCCGGGGGCTGGCCGTAACCACCCTGGTCGTAGCCGGGCTGCGCCGGAGGCTGACCGTAACCCTGGTCATAGCCGGGCTGCTGCTGGCCGTAGCCCTGGTCGTAACCGGGCTGCGCGGGCTGCTGCTGTCCGTACTGGTCGTAACCGGGCTGCTGACCGTAACCCTGGTCATACCCCGGCTGGCCACCCTGCTGCTGGCCATAGCCCTGGTCGTAGCCGGGCTGCTGACCGCCCTGCTGCTGTCCATAGCCGTACTGGCCCTGCTGGCCGTACGGGTCTCCCTGGTCATATTGGCCGTAGCCACCGGGCTGGCTCATTGCTGGGTCTCCTGCGTTGCTGGGTGGTGCTGACCGTCCAGAACGGCCGGCGTCTTGCGGTTTGACGTCGGGATCGACGGACGAGCGGGTCTTGAACTGTCCAGTATGCAGCGCCTCGTTGCGCTCGAGCGAGACTACGACGTCACCATAGGTGTCCCAACCGTGCTCTGCGAGATGTTCCGAGACCGCCTGGGCGAGAACTTTCGTGACCCGCTGTTCGTCTCCGGCCATCCGGTCATGGTCGGCCTGCCCCAAAGCCACGATGTAGTGGTTGGGGGCGAGCAAACGACCGCCGGCCAGCTCACGAACGTTGTCCTCACTTTCCCGCTCAAGCGCCACCGCCACTTCCTGCGTGACGACGTTGCCACCGAACATCCGCGCGAAGGTGTTACCGACCAGGTGCTCGAGTCGCCGATCGAACTTCTCAACCCGGCCCACCTGGACAAGCCTCCTTCATGGTCTCTGCTTCCCTTCGATCCTATCCGGGCCGGAGCCCACCTACACGGCCCCCGGTGAAACCCGCTCAAACGGGCTGCTAAGCTAGCTCCGCTGCACAAGCAACTCGGGCGAGTGGCGGAATGGCAGACGCGCACGGTTCAGGTCCGTGTGTCCGAAAGGACGTGGGGGTTCAACTCCCCCTTCGCCCACCAGCAAGGCCCCTTGGTGTTAGACGCCAAGGGGCCTTTTCTGTTGCTTGGATATGACCCGGCTCACTTGAAGCACAGCGGCAGGCTCGCCGGTCCGCGCAGTGTCACGGTGGGAGACCAGGTCGGCAGGGCCGTCTGGTGGAACGAATGCGCACGTTCGGTCAGCGCGAGCAGTAATGTCTTCGCTTCCAAACGGGCGAGCGGTGCGCCCAGGCAGAAGTGAATGCCCTGGCCGAACGCCAGATGCCTGCCCGATGGCCGCTTCAGGTCAAAACGATCCGGGTTCTCGTGCGAGCGCGGGTCCCGGTTGGCGGCGCCGATGAGGATGACCGCGTCCGTGCCCTTGCTGACAGATAGGTCACCGATGGCCGTCGGCGCCAGGGCTGTCCGCATGGTCAGCTGGACGGGGGAGTCGTACCGGAGCACCTCTTCGACCGTTTGCGCTGCTAGCGAACGGTCGGTGGTGAGCGCGTGCAATTGCTCCGGATGGTCCAGCAACGCGAGCACCCCGTTGCCGATCAGGTTGGTCGTCGTCTCGTGGCCGGCGATGAGCAGCAGCATCACCGTGATCACCAGCTCGCCCTCGCTGAGGCTGTCGCCGGAGTCGGAGACCGCGACCAGGTCCGACAGCAGATCCTCGGTCGGCTCACGACGGCGTTCCCCGGCCAGTTGCCGGAAGTACGCGACGAACTCGCGCCTGGCGCGCACCGCCTCCAGCCGCACGTCTTCCGGCAGGAGGAACGCCGGGTCCAGCGCCCGCGCCATGGCATTCGACCAGGCGGCGAACCGGTCGCGGTCGGCGAGCGGGACCCCGAGCAGCTCACTGATCACGATGACCGGCAACGGCTTGGCGATCTCGCTCATGAGATCGGCCTCACCTTTTTCGGTCGCGGCGTCGACCAGCTCACGGGAGAGCGCCTCGATACGCGGGGCCAGCCGCTCGATGGTCCGCGGGGTGAACGCCTTCGAGACCAGACGGCGCAACCGGGTGTGGTCCGGAGGATTGAGCCCGAGGAACGAACGGATGACCTTGCCGTCGGCGTCCACCGGCTCGTTCTCGTCCGGATCGGGCAGTACCTCTGGCTCCGTATGGCCGAACGCGGGATCCCGCAGCACCGAAGTCGCCTCCTCGTGCCCGCTCACGACGACGAAGTTGTCGTGCAGCGCCAGCACTTCGCCGCGAGCGCGGACCTGCCGGTACATCGGGTACGGGTCGGCTCTGGTTTCCGGGGCGAACAAGGTCTCGAGCATCTACCCAGACTGCCTGAGATTCCCTAGTCGCGAGGGAAGAAAGCCGACTTCCCGAGCGCGCCGTGCCAGTCGGACGGGCTGACGACGGTGTTCTGCCCAGTGACGATGTGATGCGCCGGGACGTCCATGGTGACCGTCGCGCCCGCACAGATGTAGGCGCCGGTGCCGATATTGATGCCGCCGATCAGCGTCGCCCCCCACCCGACGAACACGTTGTCCTGAAGGCGGGGCGAGCTCTCCTCGGCCTCCGGGGCGTCCCAGGGGAGCGTCGGGTCGAGCTGACGGTGGATCAGGTCGCCGAAGACCCGGCAATTCGCGCCGATGTGGCTGCGCTCGCAGACCAGCGAGCAGCCGATGATCGACCCGTCGCCGATCTTGGCCTTGGCGCCGACCGAAGCGCGATGCGTGAGCAGCACGTTCTTGCCCAGCGTGACGCCGCCTTCGAGATGACAGTAGGTATCGAGGATCGAGTCGTCGCCGATCTGCGACTCCTCCACCACGACGCAGAACGGGCCGATGTCGCAGCGGGCGCCGACCGTCGTCTTCCGGTCCAGCCGGTCCCAGTCACCGACCTGCAGGCGCCGGTAGGGGACGCCGATTTCTGCGGTTGACGCGACTGTGGCGCTGCTGTCGATCTGTACGGCCTCGTAAACGGCCATGGGTCTTCCTCTCGCGAGTCTCCCCGACCGCACTGAGATCGAGAGAGTCTAAGGCGGTAGTGAGCGAGGTGGCGCACAAGTCCCCCAGTCGGGATCGCCAAACGGCGAGGTCCTCGTGCCAGGTATGCAGATATACGGACAGCGCGCGTGCGTCGATCGACGCACGCCTGGCTTCCGCCGCTTCGAGCGCGATGGCCGCTTCGAGCGCGGTGATCGTGGGGTCGCCGCAGGCGATGCCGTCGGCGGTCTCGGCGATGAGCTGTCGGCGTCCGTCGAGAAAACGGTCCCAGAATTCTGGGGTCCCGGCCGTCTCCTGGGGAAGCAAGCTGTGGGCGAGTTCCATAAGTCCCTCGGCGAAGACGTCCCCGAACTCCTCGCCGACGGCCCGCGATGGGCGCGCGAACGGGTCATAGGGGAGTTGCCGCACCGAGCCGGTCCGGCCGACGCGGCGGCGCCGGACGCTCGGAGACAGGAACAGCCAGTCTTCGTTGTAGATCTCGGGAAAGAAGGAGTAGACGCGGTTGGCGTCGACCAGCAGGGCCGAACCGCTGACGAAAGTGTCCTGCTTGGCGCCCGCCAGCCGGTTCGCGTGGCAGACCACGGAGTTGTCGGGGAAGTCGCGGACCTCGAGGCCGACCATGTCGAGCGGCCCGAGCGCGGCGGCGGCCCGCCGGAGTTGCGCGGGCACGAGACCGGCGATGTCGTCGTCGAGAAACATCAGCCGTCGCCAGCCTGCCAGTTTCGCCAGTACGAGGCCGAGATTGCGTTTCGTGCTGAGATCGCCGAGCCTGGCCGCCTTCGCCTCCTCGATCCGTGAGGTCGCGAAGTCGAACAGCGGATGCCGGTATCCGGCAGGCAGGTCGACGGCCAGCCAGCGCAGGTTGGGGATCCTGGCGGCGAGGTGGCCGAAGTCCGCCGCGGTCGCGGACCTGCTGCACAGCACGACGGCGAGCGAGCCGAGCTTGGCCGCGACCTCGGCGGTTTCCCGCAACCCTGCCGCACGTCTGGTCGCGGACACGACGATCGCGTCCGGCGCCGCGTAGCCGAAGGGCACCGGGCTCAGCAGCTCCCGGTGGGAGCACCTCGCTGGAACGAGTGCTGTCGCCATCACCCCGCCGGCCATTCGTAGAGCCGGGAATCGGGATTGTGCAGGTCCGGGGTCGCGGGCATGGCGCCGATCACCGGCACCCGCATCAGCAGGCCGAAGTTCTCGATCGATCCGAAGCGGGTCTTCGCGTAGTCGGTGTTGCGGTCGCCGACGGCCGCGTCGGTGAAACAGCGGACCGCGCCGAACACGCCCCTGGTCATCACGCCGCCACAGATGGTGAGCGTGCGGGCCACGTTGTTCGGGTTGGGCAGGCGGATGAACAGGCCGACGTCCTCGACCACCTCGGCCCGATGCTCGTCGGCGAACACCGCGTCCACACGGCCGCCGCCGGGGATCTCGAACCACTCGCCGTTGGGGATCTCGGCGTTCGCCGGCACCTGGGAGACCGGGAAGTCGGCCTGCCGCACCACATCCCTGGTCGTGTCGTTCAGCGCGGCGCCGCCGAGCAGCACGAGGTGGGCCTGCAGGTCGTCCGGCTCGGCTGTCAGCTTGTGCTGCACATCCGAGTGGGGGTTGAGCGCCCGGATATGGCTGAACAGTTCGACCATCGCGTCGAGGTCCGCGTAGGCCGAGAGCCGCATGAAATTGGCGTTGGCCGGATCCGCGTACTCCGTCTTCTCGCCGTCCGGCAGCTCGCCGCAGATGATGCGGACCGGGCCACCGTCGGGGAAACGCCACAGGTCGGGCAGCTGGTCGAGGTCATCGGGATGACGACCGGTCGCGGTGGCGTGCAGGTGCAGCAACTCACGGCGGAGGCTCTCGAACTCCGTGTGTTCCTCGCCTGCGAAGAAGCGCGCGTAGTCCGTGACCCGGCGCTCGCTGGGTGTCTTCTTGCCGTTCTCCCACGAGGAGACGATGGAGACGCCGACGCCGAGCGCGTCCGCGATCGCCTTCTGCTTCAGCCCGGCGGCTGTGCGAAGTTCGAGCAGACGGGCGGACAGGTCCACGCTGGCTTCCTCGCTGTTCACCGAAGTTCACCCAGGCGGTGAAGTGATGGCATCCAACCACTCGGATTCCGTGGTGGCAAATGAAAACCCGAAAATGGGCGTTGACCTGGAGATCTGTCGCGCCGTACCCTCAATACACCGGACTACACCACAAGGAGAAAACTTTACCAAACTGGTGAACTTGAGCAGAGGGGCGCGCCATGAACCTGTCAGCTTCGCAAGCCGAAATGTCGACACAGTCGCTCGGGTCAGGGTTGCTGGCCGGTCTGGTGGTCGCGCTGGTGGTCATCGCGCTCGTGCTGGCGCGGATCATGCGGCACGTTCTCGACCTGGTGAAGCCGATCGTCGCGCCGCTGCTCTCCACGGTCGGGGTCCTCGTGCTGGCCACCGTGGTGCTGGCGATCACCGTGTTCTCCGCAGGTGAGGCCGCTCCGCCGCCGACGGTCCAGAATCCGCCGGCGCCGGTCATCGCCGCGGTCAAATAGAAACGGCGGGCACCCAGGGGTGCCCGCCGTTTTGGCTTGTCCGAGTCAGTTCACGCCCAGCAGGTCCACGACGAAGACCAGCGTCTCGCCGGGCTTGATGACGCCGCCCGCGCCGCGGTCGCCGTATGCCAGGTGCGGCGGGATGACCAGCTTGCGCCTGCCGCCGACCTTCATGCCGTCGACGCCCTGGTCCCAGCCGGGGATGACCTGGCCGTGGCCGAGGTTGAAGTCCAGCGGCTCGCCACGGTTCCACGACGAGTCGAACTCCGCGCCAGTGGAGAAGGAGACTCCGACGTAGTGCACCGAGACGGCGTCGCCCGCCTTGGCTTGCCGGCCGTCGCCGACGGTGATGTCGGTGGTTTCGAGCGCCGCGGGCGGGTTGCCTTCGGGGCGGTCCACGATGGGCTTTTCCAAACTCATGCCGAACACCGTACCGAGCGTTCATCGATCCTGCTCACGGCTACGTGCTACTCCATAGGGGCAGAGCGAAGGTGAAAAGTCTTCACAATTGGCGGCCGGTTAACTAACGTGCGCTGCGTCACGTCTGCGAAGGAGCAACTGGCATGCCTGGTCGCATGAAAATCCTCGTCACGCTCACCGCGCTGACGGCCGCCACAGTCATCACGACCACTCCCCAAGCCAACGCCGCACCACTGATCGCGCCCAATGACTACTGCCTGGGTCAGTGCAACGACATCGTGCCGCCCGGCGAGAACGGCAACGCCACGCTCGCCGACATCCTCGCCCACAAGGCGTTCGGCACCCGTCCGGCGCACGCGTCCGATCAGCTGCCGAAGTACGCGGGGCTGGCCGACGGCTACAAGACGCTCACCACGTCGACGATCAGCAAGTTCTTCAACGACTCGTCGTTCGGTGTGCCCGCCGACCAGGTGGAGAGCACGACCAAACCACGCGCGGACGTGACGATCACCCGCGACAAGGCGACCGGGGTGCCGCATATCGTCGGCACCACCCGCGCCGGCACGACGTTCGGCGCCGGCTTCGCCGCGGCGCAGGACCGGCTGTGGCTGATGGACGTGATGCGTCACGTCGGGCGCGGGCAGGTGACGCCGTTCGCCGGCGGCGCCCCGTCCAACCGCTCGCTGGAGCAGTCCTTCTTCTCGGCGGCGCCGTACACCGAGGCCGAGCTGCTCGACCAGATCAACAAGGTCGCCGCGGCCGGGCCGCGTGGTGCGCAGGCGCTCGCCGACGCGCGGTCCTATGTCGAGGGCGTCAACAAGTACATCACCGACTCGCACGCGGGCCGGTACTTCCCCGGTGAGTACGTGCTGACCGGGCACATCGACTCGATCACCAACGCAGGCAAGATCGACCCGTTCACGCTGACCGACCTGGTCGTGCTCGCGTCCGTGGTCGGCGCGCAGTTCGGCGCCGGCGGCGGCGGAGAGGTCCAGCAGGCCGTCGCGAAGATGGCGCTGCAAGAGAAGTACGGTCTCGAGCAGGGTGAGAAGGTTTGGCAAAGTCTGCGGTCCGAGGACGACCCCGAGACCGTCAAGACATTGCATGACGGCCAGACGTTCCCGTACGGCAAGACGCCTGCGAACCCGCAGGGCCTCGCGATGCCGGACAAGGGCACGGTTTCCGGGCAGCAGCTGGTGTTCGACCAGACCGGCTCCGCCGCGGCGCCCGCCACCGAGCGCGTCGCCGCGCCCAAGGAGCTCGAGCCCGCGCGTGGCATGTTCGACAACGGCGTGCTGCCCGCGAACCTGCTGACCGAGAAGCACGGCATGTCCAACGCGCTGGTCGTGTCCGGTTCGAAGACCGCCAGCGGGCACCCGGTTGCCGTGTTCGGTCCGCAGACCGGCTACTTCGCGCCGCAGCTGCTCATGCTGCAGGAGCTGCAGGGACCGGGCATCAGCGCACGCGGCGCCTCGTTCGCCGGCATCAGCTTCTACGTACTGCTCGGCCGCGGCCAGGACTACTCGTGGAGCGCGACCAGCGCGGGTCAGGACATCACCGACACCTACGCGCTCGAGCTCTGTGACCCGAGCGGCAAGCCCGCGACGAAGGAGTCCAACTACTACCGGTTCAAGGGCCAGTGCGTGCCGATGGACACCATCGAGCGCAAGAACGCGTGGAAGCCGTCCGTCGCCGACTCGACGGCGGCCGGTTCGTACACGCTGCGCAGCTACCGCACCAATTACGGCCCGGTGACCAGCCGCGCGCTGGTCGGCGGCAAGCCGGTGGCGTACACGTCACTGCGCTCGACGTTCTTCCACGAGGTCGACTCGATCGTCGGCTTCCAGGAGTTCAACGACCCCGACTTCATCCACGGCGCCCAGGACTTCCAGCGCGCCGCGCAGGACGTCAACTACACGTTCAACTGGTTCTACGCCGACTCGAAGGACGTGGCGTACTACAACTCCGGCAGCAACCCGGTTCGTCAGTCCACTGTGGACCCGAGCATGCCGGTCAAGGCGGACGCCGGTTTCGACTGGCAGGGCTGGGACCCCAACGGCAACAAGGCGAACTACACGCCGCCCGCCCAGCACCCGCAGTCGATCAACCAGGACTACTACGTCAGCTGGAACAACGCGCAGGCCAACGGGTATGCGGCTGGCGGCGCAGACAAGTCGTCCGTGCACAGGGCCGACCTGCTCGACGTGCGCGTCAAGCAGCTGATCTCCAGCGGCACCAAGGTGACCAGGGTCAACCTGACCCAGGCCATGGAGGAAGCCGCGCTGACCGACCTGCGTGCCGAAAAGGTATTGCCGCAACTGCTGCGAGTCATCGAAAAGGCACCGGTCACCGGCCCAGCGGCGGACGCTGTCGCGAAGCTGAAGGCATGGCTCGCCACCGGCGCCAAGCGGTCGGAGACCACGCCGGGCAGCAAGACGTACGCGTACGCCGACGCCATCCGGATCATCGACGCGTGGTGGCCGCTGCTGGTCGCCGCCGAGTTCAAGCCCGGCATGGGCGACGCCGCGTACAAGGCGATGACCGACGTGCTCCAGATCAACCAGAGCCCGTCCGGCTGGCAGAACGAGGAACCCGGCCAGCACCACGGCCAGCCGCACCAGGGTTCGGCGTACCAGTCCGGCTGGTGGGGCTACGTCCACAAGGACATCCGCTCGATACTCGGCGACCAGGTCGCCGGTCCGCTCGGCGCGAAGTACTGCGGCGGCGGGGATGTCACGGCGTGCCGTCAGGTGTTGCTCGACTCGCTCGCCGCGGCGGCCGCACAGCCCGCGACCACGGTGTACCCGGCGGATGGCACCTGCTCGGCCGGTGACCAGTGGTGCCTCGACTCACTGGCGCACACCGCGCTGGGCGGCATCACGCACGACAAGATCAGCACCCAGAACCGCCCGACCTTCCAGCAGGTCGTCGAGTACCCGTCAGCACGAGGCGTCGCCGTGTCCAACTCGGCCGCCAACAAGCTGGCGAGCGCGACCAGTTACGAGAAGGGCTGGTTCAACCTGCCGCCTGCCAACGCCGTCGACGAGAACCAGTCGACGCGCTGGGCCAGCGACTGGAACGACCAGCAGTCGCTGACGGTCGACCTGGGTTCGGCGCAAGCGGTCTCCCGCGTCATCATGCGCTGGGAGGTCGCCTACGGCCGGGCGTACAAGATCCAGCTTTCCGACGACGGCCAGAATTGGCGGGAGGCGGCGTCCATAGTGGACGGTGACGGCGGCATCGACAACGTCAGCTTCGCGACGTCGACCGCCCGGTACGTCCGCATGGCCGGGGTCCAGCGCGGCACCAACCACGGTTACTCGCTCTACGATTTCGAGGTGTATTCGCGCTAGTCATGGCACGATCCCGGGCATGATTACCGGTGCCCACGTGATCCTGTACAGCAACGACGCCGACGCCGACCGCGCGTTCATCCGTGACGTGCTCGGCTACCCGCACATCGACGCGGGCGGGGGCTGGCTGATCTTCAAGCTCCCGCCCGCCGAGGTGGCGGTCCATCCCACCGAAGGCAAAGGCCAGCACGAGCTCTACCTGATGTGCGACGACGTGCATGCCACGGTCGCCGAGCTGACCGCCAAAGGCGTCGAGTTCGCCCAGCCGGTCACCGACCAGGGCTGGGGGCTGCTGTGCACCATCCGCCTGCCGGGCGGCGGCGACCTCGGCCTCTACGAACCCCGTCACCCCAAGGCGTACGAGCTTTAGCCACGCAACGTGAGACTCGACTCGCTGCTGACCAGCGGTTCGGCGGTTACCGTGATCGAGTGGACTCCGAATGGTCAGCTCGTACCCGTGCCGTAGCCGCAGGCCGTCCCCACGGCCCCGGTGAGCCGCTGAACACCCCGATCGTGCCCGCCAGCACCTTCTACGCAGGCGGCGACCGCGACTACTCCCGCGAAGACGGCACTCCCACCTGGGAGGCGCTGGAGCAGGTGATCGGCGAGCTCGAAGGCGGCCACGCCACGGCGTTCGCGTCGGGCATCGCCACGCTCGCCGCGATCATCGACATCACGCCGGTCGGTGCGAAGGTCGCCGTGCCGACGTTCAGCTACGCGGGCTCGCGTGGCCTGCTCGCGCGCGCCCATCGGACCGGACGCCTGGTCGTCACCGAGCTACCGCCGGAGGACACCGACGCGTGGACCGGCTCCGACGCGGACCTGCTGTGGCTGGAGTCGCCGACCAATCCGACACTCGACCTGATGGACATCAAGGCCATCGCGGCCGCCACCAGCGGACGGGTCGTCGTCGACAACACCTTCGCGAGCCCACTCGCCCAGCAGCCGCTCGCCATGGGCGCGGACGTCGTCGTGCACAGCGCGACCAAACTGATCGGCGGCCACAGCGACCTCCTGCTCGGCCTCACCGTCGCCGCGGACCCCGCGCTGGCGAAGGAACTCCGCGACGCACGCACCCGCAACGGCGCGACCCCAGGTGCGCTGGAGGCTTACCTCGCGCTTCGCGGGCTGCGCACCTTGCCGGTCCGCCTGGCCGAGCAGACCCGTACGGCCGCGATCCTCGCGGAGCGGCTGGCCGGGCACCCTGCTGTCACCAAGGTCCGCTACCCGGGCGAGGGCATGATGATCGCCTTCGAGCTCCCCGACGCCGAAACCGCCGACGCGATGACCGCCCGCCTGCGCCTGATCCGCCGTGCGACCAGCCTCGGCGGGGTCGAAAGCGTCGTCGAGCGCCGCGCCTGGCTCGCGGGTGACGCCCATGTCCCCGCCGGGCTCCTGCGGTTCAGCGTCGGCCTCGAAGACCCCGAGGACCTGTGGCACGACCTGCGAACCGCCTTGGAGGGGTCGTGAGTGTTTACGCCGGTTAGAACCGGCAATACCGCTCACGACCCTCGGCGAGAGTCTCTAGCCGACACCCGAGCTCGGGTAAGGGAAGCCGCGCGGCGCTTCGGCATCGATGTCGACCCAACGCCGCATGCCAGCGTCACAAGCCGCGTAACCCCAGTTGATCAGGCGTTCCTGCACGACCTTGGGCATCCTCGTCAGCCGCGTGGCTGTCTCGGCGAGTGTGTGCGTCCGATCGACCGGGGCGGCCAGCGCGTCGGACAACTCGAAGTTCGAGATGTCGCTGTAGCTGCCCCAGTAGGTCCCGCTCATCTCTTTGTCCACATAGGACTTCAAAAGCGCGCCGGTGCGCAGCTCGCGGACCTGGTTGTCCACGATGTCCAGTACTCGCAGCAGCTGACCCGGCCAGCTGCGCTTGGGCGTGCCCGTGCGGGTCATCCGCTTGCCCGCGTCGCTGACCAGCACGGTCGCGTGCTGGTCTTCGACGGGATCGAGGCCCAGGTTGTCGTAGACGCCCGCGTCGCTGAGCACGATCTCGCCGCTTCGGTCCTCGCGTGGATCGGGGACGAGCACGGGGGACAGGAACGGCGGGAAGGCCGAGGACGCCGCGACGGCGGTCGCGAGCGGGACCTGGCCGTAGGGCCCTGATTGGCGGAAGAACCACCAGAGCGCGCCGTCCTGCAGGTTCGTCGCGGTGAACACGAACCGGGGGCCGCTCGGGTCGAGCTGGTCGAGGCGGCGGTCGCCGAACAGATGCTTGGCGTAGGCGTCGGCGAGTTCCTCACCGACACTGCGGCCGGGCTTCAGCATGCCGCGCAGCACGATCGGGATGTCGAGCCGCTTTCCGGCGAGCCTGCGCAGTGGCGCGACGACCTCGTCGCGGAAGTTGGCCGCGACACCACCGCTGAACCGCAGCTTCGGCCACGCGTGCGCGAGCGTGCCCGCGGCGATCGAGCCGCCGGAAACGCTGGACACGCAACAGAGTTTGGGCAGCCAGCCGAGTTCGTTGAGCCGCCAGAGCGCGCCGGTGTGGAACAGCATGGCGCGGTAGCCGCCGCCGGACAGTGCCAGGCCGACCCCTTCGCGTTTGTTCTCCCCCTGAGACATGGAATCAGGTTAGGAGTGGGGTCTCATCCCAAGTCTTCCCTTTCGAGCAGCGCTTCGAGCAGACCCCGCTCACCTTCCGGGACATACTCGGCGTAGTTGTCGTACAAAGCCTGTTTCGCCAGTCGTGACGCGCGGGCGCCGTCGCCGTCGCGGATCGCGTCGAGCACTTCGCTGTGGTGGGTGATCCAGGTATGCATCAGCTCCGTCCGGTCCCTGGCCTTCTCCAGCCGGTCTTCGATCAGCTCGAGGAAGACGTTGTGCACCGCCTCGCTACTGAACACCAGCAGCGCGTTACCCGTGGCGCGCGCGATCATCTCGTGGAAGAGAATGTCCGCGAGGCTGTACGTCGCGTAGCTCTCCTCGGCGCCGCGCCGCATCGCGTCGAGCGCCTTTTCGAGATCACGAAGGTGTTCGTCGGTGCGCAGGCGTGCGGCCAGTAGATGCGCCGAGCCGTCGAGCACCATCCGGAACTGCAGTAGCTCGGCGAGCCCGAGGTGATCCGCGCGCGCCAGCCGGTGCATGGACTTCTTGAGCGCCGCCGGCGACGCGGCGAGAATCTCCGGGCCGCGCGGGTCGCCGGGCTTGGACCGGACGAGGTCACCCGCCTGCAGTACCCGCAACGCCTCCCGCACAGTGGACCGGCTGACCCCGAACTGGGTCATCAGATCGCGCTCGCTCGGCAGCCGTTCACCCGCCTTCAAACGGCCGCTGACCACGGCTTCTTCTATCTGCTCGACCACGCGCTCATAGGCACGCACCGGTGCGACGCGCTCGAACTCCATCTGTGTTCATCCTTGACTCGCGGCTGGCTTTCTGGGTTACTGGTCTGACCAGCATACCGCCGGAGGAGGGACCATGAAAGCCCGGACCTACGCCACAGCGCTCGTCGCGCTGCTTGTCGTGTCCGGCTGCTCGGCGGGCTCCAGCGCGACGGTCGCGACCGGTGGCGACTCCTTGTCTATCGGCTTCACGGCCGAGCCGCAGAACTTCGACTTCACGCGCACCGATGGCTCCGCCATCCCGCAGGTGCTGCTGTACAACGTCTACGAAGGCCTGGTGAAGCTGGACGCGAGCGGCAAGATCGTGCCGCTGCTGGCGAAGTCGTGGAAGATCAGCGAAGACCGCAAGACCTATGACTTCGAGCTCCAGCAGGGCGTCCGGTTCGCCAACGGAGTCCCGTTCACCGCCGCGGACGTCAAGTTCTCGCTGGAACGGGTGAAAACGGACTGGAAGATCTCGCTCAAGTCCAAAATGGACGTTGTCGATCATGTCGAGGTGGTCGATCCGGCACATGCCAGGGTCGTGCTGACCAAGCCGAGCAACGGCTGGTTGTTCGACCTGACCGGCCGCGTCGGCGCGATGTTCAGTCCCAGCGGCGTCGCCGATCTCGCGAACACCGCGGTCGGCACGGGTCCGTACACGATCGCCCAGCGTCGGCGCGGTGATTCGATCGTCCTGAAGCAGAATTCTGCGTACTGGGGCCCGAAACCCGCGTACTCCACGGTGTTCTTCAAGTACATCAAGGATCCGACGGCGTTGAACAACGCGCTGCTCAGCAACGGGATCGACGTGATCTCCGCGATCACCGCGCCCGACTCGATTCCGCAGTTCCAGAGCGACGACCGGTTCACCGTGGTCGAGGGCACCACGAACAGTGAGGTCACCCTCGCGATCAACAATGCCAGGCTCAAAGACGTCCGGGTACGCCAGGCGCTCACCTACGCGATCGACCGCAAAGCACTGCTGGACACGGCATGGGCCGGGCGCGGCACGCTCATCGGCAGCATGGTCCCGCCGACGGATCCCTGGTACGAGGACCTTTCCGGCAAGTATCCCTATGACCCGGCGAGGGCGAAGGCACTGCTCGCCGAGGCAGGTCAGCCGAATCTCAGCCTCCGGCTGCGGATCCCCAACCTGCCGTACGCGGTTTCGGCGGCGCAGGTGGTCGCTTCGCAACTGGACGATGTCGGCGTCCGGGTCACCATCGAGCCACTCGACTTCCCCGCGGTGTGGCTCAAACAGGTCTTCACCGACCACGACTACGACCTCTCGATCATCCAGCACGTCGAAGCCCGTGACATCACGACGTTCGGGAATCCCAAGTTCTACTGGGGCTACGACAATCCCAAGGTCAAGGCGCTGCTCGCACAGGCGGACACCGGCACCGAGGACCAGCAGGTCACCGCCATGCGCGAGGTCGCCCGTCAGCTCAACGCCGATGCCGCCGCGGATTGGCTGTTCCTCTTCCCCAACGTGATCGCGGCGAAGACCAAGGTCACCGGGTTCACCGAGAACCAGGTGAGCGAGTCCTTCGACGTCACGGGATTGGGGAAGAAATGATCCCCAAAATCCTGCGGCGGACGGCGATCCTGCTGGTCAGCCTGTTCGCGGCGTCGATAGTGGTGTTCCTGTTCATGGCCGTGCTGCCCGGTGATCCGGCGCAGGTCGCGCTCGGCGTCAACGCGACCCCGGAGCTGCTCGCGAAGACCAGGCAGGACTTCGGCATCGACCGTCCGCTGCTCACGCAGTACTTCGACTGGATCGGCGGCGTGCTGCACGGTGACTTCGGCAAGTCGTACGTGACACGCGAGGCGATCGGGCCGCAGCTGCTCGACCGCTTCGGCGTGACGTTGTGGCTGGTCGGCGCCGGCATGGCGGTCGCGTTCCTGCTCGCGCTGCCGCTGGGCACCTTCGCCGCGGTCCGGCATCGGAAAGCCAGTGGCACGGCCGTTTCCGGCCTGTCGCAGGTCGGCGTCGCGATCCCGGCCTTCCTCGCCGCGATCCTGCTGGTCCAGATCTTCGCGGTCCAGCTGCGCTGGCTGCCGTCCGGTGGCTGGACCCCGCCGAACCAGGACACCGGCGAGTTCGTCCGCGGCCTGATCCTGCCCGCGCTTTCGCTCGGACTGGTGCAGGGCGCGGTGCTCACCCGCTATGTCCGGTCGGCGGTGCTCGACACGCTCGGCCAGGAC
This sequence comes from Amycolatopsis sp. NPDC059657, assembly GCF_042734395.1. Taxonomy (NCBI): domain Bacteria; kingdom Bacillati; phylum Actinomycetota; class Actinomycetes; order Pseudonocardiales; family Pseudonocardiaceae; genus Amycolatopsis; species Amycolatopsis sp. NPDC059657. The sequence goes on from NZ_JBHWEB010000005.1 coordinate 68,372, forward strand.
TACCTGCGCACCGCGCGATCCAAGGGACTACGGCCGTTCCAGGCGTTGTTCCGCCACGGCCTGCGCAATGCCGCCGTCCCGGTGGTGACCGTGCTCGGTTTGCAGCTCGCGACACTGCTGATCGGCGCGGTGGTCGTCGAGCGGGTGTTCGTGTTGCCCGGCCTGGGAAGCATGCTCCTCGACTCGGTCGCCGCGCGTGATCTGCTGACCGTGCAAGGCATCGTGCTCGTGCTGGTGGCCGGCGTGCTGCTGATCAACTTCGTGGTCGACCTGCTCTACACCGTGCTCGACCCGAGGCTGCGAGGTGCGTCGTGAACCGGACGCTGACCATCGGGAGCGTGCTCGTCGGCCTGGTGCTGCTCGCCGCGCTGGTGTCCTTCATCTGGACGCCCTACGACCCGACCAAGATCGACGCGGCGCACCGGCTGCTCGGGCCGAGCGCCGAGCACCTCTTCGGCACCGACCGGTTCGGCCGTGACGTGTTCAGCCAGCTCATGGTCGGCGCGCGCACCACGTTGTACGTCGGCGTGGTCGCGGTCGGCATCGCCGCGCTCATCGGCACCCCGCTCGGGGTGCTCGCCGGGCTGGCGCCGCGGTGGCTCGGTGAGTTCGTCATGCGGGTCAACGATCTCGTGCTCGCCTTTCCGGCGCTGCTGCTGGCGATCATGTTCGGCGCGGTGTTCGGTGCCGACACGCTCACCGCGATGATCGCCATCGGCATCGCGACCATCCCGTCCTTCGCCCGCATCGCGCGCTCCGGCAGCCTGCAGGTGATGAGCACCGAGTACGTGCTCGCCGCGCGCTCGGCAGGCCGGTCGCGCACGAACATCGCCACCCGGCATGTGCTGCCGAACATCGGCGGGCTGCTGATCGTCCAGTCCTCGGTCTCGTTCGCGATCGCCGTGCTGGCCGAAGCCGCGTTGTCGTTCCTGGGTTTCGGAACCAGGCCGCCCACCCCGTCCTGGGGCCGGATGCTCCAGGAATCGCAGGACCTGCTGACCGCGCATCCGCGGCTCGCGCTGGTGCCCGGTATCGCGATCGCGGTCGCCGTGCTCGGCTTCAACCTCCTCGGCGACGGGCTGCGTGACCGGCTCGACCCCCGATTGGCGGCGCGGCTATGACTCTCGTCGTCGAAGGTCTCGGCGTGTCCTCGCTGGTGCGGGACGTGTCGTTCGAAGTCGGTAAGGGCGAACGCGTCGGCTTGATCGGCGAGTCCGGTTCCGGCAAATCGCTGACCGCGTTGTCGATCATGGGCTTGCTGCCGGACGAACTGTCCGCCAAGGGGTCGGTGAAGCTCGGCGGCCGCGAGCTGCTCGGCGCGCCCGAGCGTGAGCTGTCCCGGTTGCGCGGCAACGAATTGTCGATGGTCTTCCAGGAGCCGATGACGGCGTTGAACCCGGCGATGCGAGTCGGCCGCCAGGTCACTGAGCCCGCGCGGCTACGCGGCAAGCGTCCTGACGCGGCCGAGTTGCTGGAGTCCGTCGGCCTGCCCGCCGACACGGTCCGCGCGTACCCGCATCAGCTCTCCGGTGGTCAACGGCAGCGGGTCGTCCTCGCGATGGCACTGGTCAACGACCCCGCGCTGCTCATCTGCGACGAGCCGACGACAGCGCTCGACGTCACCGTCCAGGCGCGAATCCTGGAGCTGATCCTCGCCGGCACACGGGAACGGGAGACCGCGCTGCTGTTCATCACGCACGATCTCGCGGTGGTGGCCTCGGTCTGCGAGCGCGTGCTGGTGATGCTCGACGGTGAGATCGTCGAGGCGGGCACCACCCGCGAGGTGCTCACCGCCCCTCGCCACGACTACACGAAACGCCTGCTCGAAGCCTCGGATCTGGAGGCGCCATGAGTCCGCTGATCGAAGTCCGCGACCTCGAACGCCGGTACAGCCGACGCGACGTCCACGCGCTGCGCGGAGTCTCGTTCGACGTCCAGCCGGGCGAGCGGTTCGGGATCGTCGGCGAGTCCGGCTCCGGCAAGTCCACTTTGGTCCGGCTGCTGGCCGCGCTCGACCAGCCGACGGCCGGTTCGGTCTCCTTCCGCGGCCGTCAGGTCACCGGCCTGCCCGAGCGGCAGCTGAAATTCCTGCGCTCCGAGCTGCAGATCGTCTTCCAGGACCCGATGGGTTCGCTCGACCCGCGCATGCGCATTCGTGACATCATCAGCGAGCCGCTCGGTCACCGCGACGGCAAGCGGGTCGCCGAGTTGCTCGAAGCCGTCGGCCTGCCCGCGGACGCCGGTGATCGTTATCCGCATCAGTTCTCCGGCGGGCAGCGGCAGCGGATCTCCATCGCGCGGGCGTTGGCGCCGAAGCCGAGTGTGCTCGTCGCGGACGAGCCGGTCAGCGCGCTGGACGTCTCGGTGCGCAAGCAGATCCTCGAACTGCTGGCTTCGCTGGTCGACCAGTTCCAGTTGACGCTCGTGTTCGTGTCACACGACCTCGCGGTGGTCCGGCACGTCTGCGAAACGGTCGCGGTCATGCGGCGCGGCGAGATCGTCGAACTCGGCGCGGTCGACCAGGTCTACGACGAGCCGCGGCACGAGTACACCCGCGAGCTCATCGCGGCCGCGCCCAGCCTGCGCAAGGCGCTGGCAGCACTGACGAAGGGGGAGTGAGATGCCGTACCCCGAAGGACTGCCGATCGGTGCAGGCTGGGTGTCCGCTGAGGACACCGCGCCGGTCGTCTTCCCGTTCAACGGAGACGTCGTCGGGCAGGCCCCGGTCGGCACGGCCGAACTCGCCAAGCGGGCGCTGGACGAGGCGGTCTCGATCGCCGACACGGTCGCGAAACTGCCCTCGCGGACGCGCCGCGCGCTGCTGCTCGCGGTCGGCGCGGCCATCGAGTCCCATCGCGAGGAGTTCGAGCGGCTGCTGGTCGGCGAGACCGGTAAGCCGCTGGCCGACTGCCGTGTCGAGGTCGCGCGCACGATCGTCACCTGGCACGCCGCCGCCGAAGAGGTCTCGCGGCTGCACGGCGAAACCGTGCCGCTCGACCTGCTGCCCTCGGGCGACGGGCTCGTCGGTTTCTGGACGCGCAGGCCGATCGGTGTGGTCGTCGGCATCGCGGGCTTCAACTACCCGCTCCTGCTGGCTTCGCACAAGATCGCCCCGTCGATCGCCGCAGGCTGCCCGGTCGTGTGCAAACCCGCACCGCAGACCCCACTCGCGACATTGTGGCTGGTCCACCTCGTCCGGGAGGCGGCGGCCGAACTCGGCGCACCCGCCGCGATGGTCCAGCTCGTCACCGGCGGCGCGGACGTCGGCGACGCGCTGGTCACCGATCGCCGGGTGGGCGCGGTGTCGTTCACCGGCTCCGCCGCGGTCGGGCACCTCATCGCCAAGAACGCCGCCCCCACGAAGACCCTGCTCGAACTCGGGTCCAACTCCGCGCTGGTCGTGGCCGAGGACGCCGATCTCGACGCGGCCGTCGACGCCGTGTTGCGCGGCGGCTTCTATGCGTCCGGCCAAGCCTGCATCTCGGTGCAGCGAGTGCTCGTGGTCGACGAGATCGCCGACGAGTTCGTCGAAGCGCTGCTCGCGCGGCTCGGCGAGATCGTCATCGGTGATCCGCGTGAGGAGTCGACGCGGGTGTCCGCGCTCATCGACCCGAAATCCACCGCCCGGGTGCTCGACTGGGTCGAGAAGGCCACCAAGGCAGGCGCGAAGGTCGTCGGCGGCGGTCTCGAGGGGACGGTCATCCGCCCGGCCGTGCTGCTCGAGGTGCCGGACGGCGTCGACTGCTGGGACGAGGAGATCTTCGGCCCGGTCGTCTGCGTGCGCACGGTGCCCGATGTGGACACGGCGTTCGACCAGGTCAACGCCTCGCGCTACGGGTTGCACGCCAGCGTGTTCAGCCGTTCGCTCAAGACCGCGTTCCACGCGCTCGACCGGTTGCAGGTCGGCGGCGTGGTGGTCAACGAAGTGCCGGGCTTCCGCTCGGACACCATGCCGTACGGCGGGGTCAAGGACTCCGGCATCGGCAGGGAAGGGCCGCGCTTCGCGGTCGAAGAGCTGACCGTGACCAGGATGGCGGTGATCAGGCCGTGAACTACGAGAACCTGTTCCGGCTCGACGGCAGACGCGCGGTGGTGCTCGGCGCGGGCAGCGGCATCGGCCGCGAGTCCGCCCGTGCGCTCGCCGCGCAGGGCGCCTCGGTGGTGTGCGCCGATCGCGACCTCGACGGCGCCAAGGAGACGGCCGCCCCGATCGGCGGCGAGGTCTACGAGATCGACCTGCTCGAAGCGGGCTCTGCCGAACGCGCGGCCGCCGAACTCGGCCCGGTCGATGTCGTCGTGCTGACGGCCGCGACCAATGTCCGCAAGCGTTTGCTCGACTACACCCGAGACGAGTTCGACAGGGTCGTCGCGCTGAACCTCGGCGCCACCTTTGAAGTCGTCCGCGCGTTCGGCGCGGGCATGGTCGAGCGCGGGCGCGGCAGCATCATCGGCTTCTCGTCGATCAGGGCCACTACTGTCGAGCCTGGTCAGGGCCCCTACGCGGCCACCAAGGCCGGGCTGGTCCAGCTGCTCAGAACGGCGGCCGCCGAGTTCGGGCCGTCCGGGGTGCGGGTCAACGCCATCGCACCCGGCGTGGTCGAGACACCGCTGACCGCGCCGATCAAGGCGAACCCGGACTGGTACCAGGCGTACGCGAGCAAGGGCGCGCTCGGCCGCTGGGCGCGAGCCGACGAGCTCGCGGGCGCGGTCGTGTACCTCGCGTCCGACGCGTCGAGTTTCGTGACCGGGGCCGTGCTGGCCGTGGACGGCGGCTGGACCGCGGTCGACGGCCGCTTCGAGCCACCGGCGTCGTAGAGAAGAGGCACCCGGATGAGTGACGCGCTGGATCTTTCGGCCAACGAGCTTCGCACGGCGTACGGCGCGGGCGCACTGTCCCCGGTCGAGGTGACCGAGGCCGTCTTGGCTCGCGTCGAAGCGCTCGAACCGGTGCTGCACGCGCTCTACGCGTACGACCCGGCTGGTGCCCGGCTCGCGGCCGAGGCGTCCGAAGCCCGTTGGCGCGCGGGCGAGCCGCTCGGCCTGATCGACGGCATCCCGTTGACGCTCAAAGAGAACATCGCGACCAAGGGCACCCCCGTACCGCTGGGCACGGCCGCGACCGAGCTGATTCCGGCGAAGGCGGACGCGCCGGCGGCCGCGCGGGTGCGCGAGTCCGGCGGCGTACTGCTCGGCAAGACGACCATGCCCGACTACGGGATGCTGACCTCGGGACTTTCGAGTTTCCACGAGACCGCGCGCAATCCGTGGGACACCGGCCGTACGCCCGGCGGCTCCAGTGCGGGTGCCGCTTCGGCCGCCGCGGCCGGATACGGGCCACTGCACGTCGGCACGGACATCGGCGGCTCGATCCGGCTTCCGGGCGGCTGGTGCGGCTTGGTCGGGCTGAAGCCCAGCTTCGGCCGGGTGCCGGTCGATCCGCCGTTCCTCGGCCGCGTGGCCGGTCCCATGACGCGCACGGTCGCCGACACGGCGCTGCTGATGGAAGTGCTCGCCCAGCCGGACGGCCGTGATCACCTGAGCCTGCCACCAGCGGAAATTCCTTGGCGCGACCTGGAAATCGACATCACCGGCATGCGGGTGGCGCTCCACCTCGACGCGGGGCTGGGACTCGGCGTCCACCCGGAGATCCGGGCGGCGATCGTCGACGCTGCCAAGCGTTTCGAGGCGGCCGGCGCTGTCGTCGAGTCGCTCGACCCGTTCCTGACCAGGGAAATGCTCGAAGGGCTCGACAAGTTCTGGCGGGTGCGTGCCTGGTCGGACATCTCCGCGCTGCCGAAGGAACGCCAAGCCCGCGTGCTGCCGTACATCGCCGAATGGGCCGAGGGGGGCGCCGAGATCTCCGGACTCGACACCTATCGCGGTTTCGCGCAGATCGACGCGATGGCCGTCGCGACTCTGCGCGCCACCGAACAATTCGACTTCGTGCTTTCGCCTACTTGTCCTGTGCCGGCGCCGCCCGCCGAATGGGCGTCGCCGACCAATGCCCCTGGCCTGCCGTTCGAGCACATCGGTTTCACCGTGCCGTACAACATGTCCGGGCAACCCGCTGTGAGCATCAATGCCGGATATACCAAGGAAAATCAGCCGATCGGGTTACAGATCGCCGCTCGCCGATTCGACGACCTCGGATTGTTGCGGGTAGCCGCGCTTTTCGAGCGGCTGCGGGCGGCGCAGCGCGAATTTCCCACTATTGCGTAGTCCTTTTCTTCAATCACCCCTGCCACGATTGTCCGCATGCGGATGGTGTTCATCGGTGCCGGGCCGGAAGATTTCGACAGGGCCCGGCGCCGGCTGCTCGACGAGTTCCGGGCCTGGGCCGAGATCCGCGGCCGAGCCGTCGACCCGGACGCCGTGGGCGCGGTGCTCGAGTATCGCTACCTGACCGACGGCATGCTCGGCCGCTGGACCGGCGCGGTGCTGCGCGAGGTGCTCAGCCACGAGTTCCCCGACGAAGACGCGACACCGGCCGCGATCGGCGCGCTCTTCGACTTCCTCGCCGACACCGATCTCTTCGACGACCGCAGCGATTCGGTCGAGTTCCTGCGTGAGGCGCTGGCCGACATCGCCGCCGGCTTCGGCGAGCGGGAGTGCCGTGCCCAGTTGCCACAGTTCTCCACCCCGGTCTTCGACCTGGCCGAGGAGGACGAGCTGCGTGAGCAGGCCGAAGGCACGGCCATGGTGCGGCATATGTACGGGTTCCTCGCGTGGCTGGACGCGGACCGCGTGCTCCCCGACGACATCGACGACTTCCCCGAGGGACGCAGGCTGTTCGCGCTCGCCGAGAGCATCGGCATGTTCCGTGAGGAGGGGCCACCGGACGAGCTGCTCGCCGACGCGCTGGCGCTCTGGACCGCGATGTTCGACCGGATGGACATCTGGGTGGGCGCCGAGTCGCCGTCCGGTTACCTCGACGGCGACGGCAAAACCCTGCTGGGCATGCTCGCGGCGATACTCGGCGGCCAGGGCCACGCATCGGAGGACCTCGTGTTCCGGTCGCAGTCCAAGGTCGTGAATGACCCGGTCGAACGCGCTGCGTTCGACCGCATCCGGACGCTCCTCTTCGACTACGGGCTCGCCGTCCGCGACGTGCGCACGACCCGTCACCTGCTGCCCGAAGCCCACGACGAGGACGAAGTCGCCCGGCCGCTGTACCGGCTCCTGCCGCTCGGCGTCCATGCACTGCACGGCGTGTACGCGCACGGTGGCGTCCACCTCACGACCTTCGAGGAGCTCACCCGCGAGACCCCGGAAGTGATGATCGCGAAGATGCTCGCCTCGGATCCAGCGCTGGCCGACCCGCTCATGGAGAGCTGGATCGCTCTGCACGCGCCCCGCGAGGCGCGCGCCGAACTGATCGAACTCATCGGCCGCACCGACGACTTCGAGCACCGGATGTTCGCACTCGACCTGCTCGGCAAACTCGGCCAGATCGGCACCGAGGCGATCGTCGCCCTGCGAGACAACCCGATCTGCGGTCCGTGCGTCGCGACCTGGCTGAGCCGCCACGGCATGCTCCCCGAAGAGGACATCTCAGAGCGCGAGCTGGTCTACGTCCGCCTCGACGTGCTCACATCCGGCCTCCGCCAGATGCCGGGCCGCACGATGGCGCAGTTCGCTGCGCAACCACGCCACATCCAGGTCTTGATGGTCGAAGACATGCCGGGCAGCGGTCATCCCTGCACCGGCGAGGTCCTCACCAAGATCGCCACCGATCACCCGGACGAATTCGTCGCCAAGGCCGCACGCCAGGCACTGGATCGCCTGCGTGCCGAATGATCAGCAGGGCACCGACGGCTGATAGGTCCGCACGGTGTTCAAGATCCAGCCGGTCACGTCGCTGTTCACGACCTTGACCTCGTACCAGTCGCCGAGATCGGTGATCCGCTTTTGGTAGACGCAGAGCGGAGTCTTGTCCGGCACTTTCTGGACGACCGGCCCGTTCGGATAAGCCTGCACCCGGCAACCGGCGACCGCGGAACACTCACCGCGATTGGCGGCGCCTTCCGCGGTCCCGGCTCCGGCGAAGACCAGCAGCGCGGCTGAAGACACGGCGACGAAGCGTTTCATGCCAACCCCCAAGTTGAATGAGCCTCAGTCGCCAGCTTTCCCGATCGCGTCGGCCAGCGCCAGTACGCGGCGTGCGTTGTCCACATGGAGATTTTCGATCATCCGACCGTCCACCGTGACCACGCCCCGGCCTTCGGCCTGCGCCGCCTCGAACGCCGCGATGATCTTCTCCGAGCGCTCGATCTCCTCGGCCGACGGCGCGAACACGCGGTTGCACACCTCGACCTGACCGGGGTGGATCAAGGTCTTGCCGTCGAAGCCGAACTGGCGGCCCTGCAGGCATTCCGCCTCGAAACCTTCGAGGTCCTTCACGTCGTTGTAGACGCCGTCGAGGATGACCTTGCCGGTCGCCCGCGCGGCGAGCAGTGCCAGCGAAAGCCCGCCGAGCAGGGGCGCACGGCCGGGCACGAACTCGGCGTGCAGCTCCTTCGCGAGGTCGTTGGTGCCCATGACCAGCACGGTCAGCCGCTCGCTCGCCGCCGCGATCTCCTCGGCGTGCAGCATGGCGACCGGGGTTTCGACCATCGCCCAGATCTTGGTGTGGTCTGGCGCGCCGCCGAGTTCCAGCGCGCGCTCGATGTTGTGCACCTCGGCAGCGGAGTTCACCTTGGGCACCACCACCGCGGCCGGCCCAGCCTGCGCGGCGGCACGCAGATCGGCGTCGTGCCAAGCGGTGTCGAGGCCGTTGACGCGAATGGTCACCTCGCGGCGGCCGTAGTCGCCGGACGACGCGGCGGCGCAGACGCGCTCGCGCGCGGCTTCCTTCGCGTCCGGCGCGACCGCGTCTTCGAGGTCGAGGATCAGCGCGTCGGCGGGGAGCCCCTTCGCCTTCTCCAGCGCGCGTTCGTTGGCGCCGGGCATGTAGAGCACCGAACGGCGCGGCCTGAGCTCGGTCATCGGACGGTGTCCTCCTCGACGATTTCGCGGTACGCGGCGGCCAGGTCCGCGTCGCGCGCGGCGAGTTCCTCGGCCAGCTCGGCGACCACGCGGCACTGTTTCACGGACGCGTCGTCCTGCATCTTCCCGTCGATCATCACCGCGCCGGTGCCATCGCCCATGGCGGCGATGACCTTGCGGGCCCAGCGGACGTCTTCGACGGACGGCGAGAAGACCTTCTTGGCGATGTCGATCTGGACCGGGTGCAGGCTCCACGCGCCGACACAGCCGAGGATGAACGCGTTGCGGAACTGGTCTTCGCAGCCGACGACGTCGCGGATGTCCCCGAACGGCCCGTAGTACGGCAGGATCCCGTTCGCCGCGCAGGCGTCGACCATGCGCGCGACCGTGTAGTGCCACAGGTCCTGCTGGTAAGTCGTCCGGCCCGCGGTGAGGTCCTCGCCGGTCGGGTCGGTGCGCACCAGGTAACCGGGGTGACCGCCGCCGACACGGGTGGTCTTCATACGGCGGCTGGCCGCGAGGTCGGCGGGCCCGAGCGAGATGCCCTGCATGCGCGGGCTCGCGCCGGCGATCTCCTCGACGTTCGCGACGCCGCTCGCGGTCTCCAGAATCGCGTGCACCAGCAGCGGGCGGGTGAGCCCGGCGCGTGCTTCGAGCTGGGCGAGCAGCCGGTCGACGTAGTGGATGTCCTGCGCGCCTTCGACCTTCGGGATCATGATCACGTCGAGCTTGTCGCCGATCTCGGTGACCAGCGTGATCAGGTCGTCGAGCACCCACGGCGAGTCCAGGCTGTTCACGCGGGTCCACAGCTGGGTCGAGCCGAAGTCGGTGGCCTTCGCGATCTTCACCAGGCCCTCGCGCGCGGCCTCTTTGCGGTCGGCGCGGACGGCGTCCTCGAGGTTGCCCAGTAGTACGTCGACCTTCTTCGCGATGTCCGGCACCTTCGCGGCCATCTTCTCGTTGCTGGGGTCGAAGAAGTGGATCATCCGCGACGGTGGCACCGGTATCTGGCGCAGCGGCTCGGGTGCCCCCACGGCGAGTGGTGCGAAGAAATCCTTCGGCGAGCGCATCGGTCCTCCAAGGCATGTGACTCGTCGGTAACCCTAAACCGGTGACATCGGGAACCGCTGCGGCGAAGGTCACCTCTTAGGGGTGTGGATTCTTCGAAACTGACCGGCTTCACCGAGCTCGAAGCGCTGGGCGAAGGCGCCTTCGGCAAGGTCGTGCTGGCGCGGCACGACGTGACAGGTCAGTTCGTGGCCATCAAATATCTCACCCGGATGGACGGACTCGCCGACTTCCGGCGCGAGGCCGAGACACTCCGGCACGTCGACAACCCGCACATCGCGCGGCTCTACGAGTTCGTCGAAGACGGCAGCAACGCCGCGATCATCATGGAACTCGTCCGCGGCATCTCACTGCAGCAGCTGCTGGCCGAACAAGGCACGCTGGCGCCGGAGGCCGCGTTGGCCGTGCTCAAGGGCTCTTTGCTCGGGCTCGCCGGCGCGCACGCGGCAGGCGTCGTGCACCGCGACTACAAGCCGGGCAACGTGCTGGTCGACGCCGAAGGCCAGAGCAAGCTGGTCGACTTCGGCATCGCCGTGCTCGCCGGGCAGAGCGGCGACCTGATCGGCACTCCCGCCTACATGGCGCCGGAGCAGTGGCGCGGCGACCGGGCCACCCCGTCGACCGACGTCTATGCCGCGACCTGCGTGTTCTTCCGCTGCGTCACGGGACGCCACCCGTTCACCGACGATCTGCGCGAGGCACACCAACGCGCACCGATCCCCGTCGCCGAGGTGCCGGAGCCGGTACGCGGCCTCGTCGTCCGCGGTATGGCCAAGGAGGCGCTCCTGCGCCCGGCCGACGCCGCGAAATTCGCCGCTGAGCTGGAGAAAGCCGCCAAGACGGGTTACGGCCGCGACTGGGAGGCCAAGGGCTGGCGGACACTGGCCGCCGGCGCCGCCGCGCTCGTCCCGTCGATGCTGACGCTCGGCATCGTCGGCTCGGCGCTGGCACCGGCGATCGGCGGCGCGACCGCCGGAGTCGCGGGCGGCGTCGGTGGCAGCGTGGGTGGCATCGGCGGCGTGGGTGGCGGCGTAGGAGGGTTGACCATCGGCGCGAAGATCGCGATCGGAGTCGGTGCGCTGGTCACGGCCGCCGTGGCGACCGTTGTGGTGGTGCTGTCCACCGGCGGCGACGAGAAGGAAGCGCAGCTTTCGACGACCCAGACCAGCACGCCGCTCGCGGTGAATGTCGCGCTGCGAGATCGGTCCGAGCACCTCACGGATCCGAAGTTCGACTTCAGGGGGCAGTACCCGGTCGTCACCGGGATAGCCGATCCCGCTCTCTCCAAACGGGTCAACGACGCGCTGGCCGCCCCACTCGACGGGCGTCGTAAAGAGATACACGACTTGCTCGCAGGCCTTGGCCCGGACTTCCTCTCCAACTACCCGGAGACTCCGACCACCATCACCAAGGCGGAGGTGATGCTCGGCGGTCCCAAGCTGGTCACCGTGCGGTACGTGCATTCCACCGAAGGTCAGGTGCTCGGGCACGCGTCGTGGCAAAGCTCGGACATGGTCACCGTCGATCTGACGAGTGGACGCGCGTTGACCGCGCAGGACATCTTGAAGCCATCGGTGATGACCTCCGACAGCCTGCGCACCTTGATCGCGAAGGTGCGCGCGGCGGATTCGAACCAATTCTGCGGCGAGGACGCCATCCGCTATCCGCTGACGCCCGACATCTTCGCTCGTTATGGCCACCGGGAGGCCGTGAAGATGGCGGCTTCGCCGAATGGCCTCACGTTCGTGGTGTTCACGCCCGCGATCGGCAACTACGCCGAGGCCTGTGGCGAGCACACGATCGTGGTTCCGTACGAAAGGATCAAGGAATTCCTGCGGCCGGAATTCCTGGCCCTCATCTGAGTTGTCCACAGTGGATTACGCCGTTCAGTCGAACCCATTGGGCCGCTTGACCATTTTGTTACCTGCGCCACCGTGATCGTTCGGTTACACCACTTAGCTCTTGGTCACTCGGTTGGCGGCACGGTCGGACCGAAGTCCGGTGACCGCTTGCCGACCGGTCACCGACCGCTGGGCGCCGCCGATCGCAGCCACTCCCGTTACCCGGCGACCGGGCCGTCCCGCACTGGTACTCAATTAACGTGCCCTTTTGCGTTCGGGGCGGACGAGCTTGAAGGAGGCGGACCAGTGGCGGCAACACCCGCATCTCAGAACACCGCGATCACGGGCGGTGCGAAGAGCAGCCGATCGCTGCCCAGTCGCGTGGTGCCGCCCATCGAGCTGCCCGCGCCCGTCGCGGAGCTGGCCCGCGGCGGCGCCGCCCAGCTCGGCTGGACCGGGGTCGTGCTGCCCGAGATGACGATGCTGGGCCGCAAGGTCACCGTCGTCGCCAGGCTGCGCACGGACGTGCACGCCGAGCGGATCGCGATGGGCATCGGCCCGGTGACCGACCGTGCGACCGTCGACACCTGGACCTGGCCGGAGCTCGCGAGCTCGGCGCCCGGCTCCGCCGCCGAGATCATCGGCGTGCTGGCCGTCGGCAGGCACTGGCGCACCGCGATGGCGTCGGCCGTCCCGTTCGCTCGCTACGGCGAAGCCGCGATGGTCCTGCCGTCGCCGTCGACCCTCACCGAGGACTACGTGGCGAACTGCCTGCCGCGTGCGCGCGCCTACGGCCTCGCCGTGATCACCGCGGACCCCAACGGCGTCATCGACTTCGACCTCGAAGGCCGCACCGAGCGCATGCTGCTGGCCGAAGACCCGGTTTCACGCTGGGTCAACGAGATGGTCTACGCCGAGCTCCTCGCCACCACTGAGGTGCCCGTCGACGTCGAGTGACTTAGGCTCGTGATCATGCGAGTCGTCATAGCCGGTGGACATGGTCAGATCGCGTTGCGGCTTGAGAAGCTGCTCGCCGCACGCGGAGACCAGGCGGTCGGAATCATCAGGAAGCCCGAGCAGACCGGCGATCTCGAAGCGCTCGGCGCCGAGGCCGCCGTGCTCGATCTTGAGAAGTCCGATGTGGACACCGTGGCCGGTGTCCTTTCCGGAGCGGACGCGGCGATCTTCGCCGCGGGCGCCGGTGAGGGCAGCGGCACCGACCGCAAGGACACCGTCGACCGCGCCGCAGCGGCCTTGTTCGCCGAAGCCGCCGAGCGCGCCGGGGTCCGGCGCCACATCCAGGTCGGCTCGATGGGCGCCGACCGCTGGGAAACGCTCGACGTCTCGGACGATTTCCGGCTCTACCTCAAGGCCAAGAAGGCCGCAGAGGACGACCTGCGCGCCCGCGATCTCGAGTGGACGATCCTCCGTCCCGGCGCGTTGACCAACGAACCCGGAACCGGACTTGTTTATGTCGCCGAGTCGACCGGACGCGGCTCGATCCCGCGTGACGACGTCGCCGCGTTCCTGGTCGCGTTGCTCGACAACCCGGGCACCGCACGCAGCACGATCGAACTGATCTCCGGCGACACGCCGATCGCGGACTCGCTCTAAGCGGGTCCGAGCACTCGATCGAGGTAGGCGTTCGAGAACACCCCGGCCGGGTCGACCTCCTTGCGCACGGCGAGGAAGTCGTCGAAACGCGGGTAGAGCTTTCGGAAGTCGTCGGCGCCGAGGTCGTGCATCTTGCCCCAGTGCGGGCGGCCACCGACCTTGGCGACGATCGCCTCGAAGCCGGCGAAGTACTCGCGGTACGGCATGCCGACGAACTGGTGGATCGCGATGTACGCGGAGTCGCGGCCGTACGCGGTGGACAGCCAGATGTCGTCGGCCTGCGCGACGCGGATCTCGACCGGGAACATCACCGGGTTCTCCAGCTTCGGCACGAGCGCGCGCAGCTCGGCGAGCACGTCAGGCAGAGCTTCGACCGGGACCGCGTACTCGGACTCGACGAACCGCACACTGCGCGCGGTGACGAAGACCTTGTGCGAGACGTCGCTGTACTCACGGGCGGACAATACGTTCGACGAGAACTTGCCCAGCGGGCGAACGAGTTTCGGGACCGCGCGGCCGAGGCGGCACAGCGCGCCGAACGCGACGTTCTCGGTCAGCTCGTAGTCGATGTACTCCTTCACCCGGCTGAGTGGTTTCGTCGCGGTGCCCGACGGCAGGCGGTTGTTGCGCTTGACCAGCGCCTTGTTGCCGTAGGGGAACCAGTAGAACTCGAAGTGGTCGTTCGAGGCGACGTCACGCTCGAAGTTGGCGAGCACGTCCTCGAGTGGTTCGGGCCGCTCCTGCGCGGCAAGTGCGTACGACGGCTCGCACTGCAGGGTGACGGTGGAGATGACGCCGAGCGCGCCGAGCCCGAGCCGGGCGGCGGCGAACAGCTCCGGCCGCTCGTCAGCCGAACAGGTGACGATCGAGCCGTCCGCCAGCACGAGTTCGAGTGCGGCGATCTGCGTGGTCATCCCGCCGAACTTCGCGCCGGTGCCATGGGTGCCGGTGGACAGCGCGCCCGCGATGGTCTGGTCGTCGATGTCGCCCATGTTGGTCAGGCCGAGGCCGAGCTTGTCGAGCTCGATGTTCAGGTTGTGCAGTGTGGTGCCCGATCGGACCGTGACCAGGTGTTTCGTCGTGTCGACGGCCGCGATGCCGGTCCAGCCGGTGAGGTCGATCGCGTCGGAGTCGGCGGCCGCGATGGCGGTGAACGAATGCCCGGAACCCCAGGCGCGCACGCGGCGCCCGTCGAGCGCGACGCTCGCGACGGCTTCGGCGATCTCACCGGTGTCACGCGGCTGATGCACCCGCTGCGGGGTCGCGGTCGCGGTACCTGCCCAGTTGGTCCACTGCGTCATGCGTCACCACCATAAGTGAAAGAGATTCGCGTTTCAAGGGTTTTTGTCGTACCGTGAGCAGCGTGAGCACTGCGACGAAGTACGACTTGGCGACGAAGGATCTCGACGCGCCGTTCGCCATTGTCGACCTCGAAGCGTTCGACGCCAACGCGGACGACTTGCTGCGGCGCGCCGCGGGCAAACCGATCCGTGTCGCCAGCAAATCCGTACGCAGCCGCTTCCTGCTCGAGCGCGTGCTCGCGAAGCCCGGCTTCGAAGGCCTGATGGCGTACACGCTGGCCGAGGCGTTGTGGCATGTCGAGATGGGCACCACCGACGACCTCCTCGTCGGCTACCCGACCGCCGACCACGCGGCGCTGCGCGCACTGGCCGCGTCCGAGCGTGCCCGCGCCGCCATCACCATCATGGTCGACTCGCCGCAGCACCTCGACGTGGTCGACGCGGCGCTCGGCTCCGACCACCCCGAGATCCGCGTCTGCCTTGAGCTCGACGTGTCGTGGCATCCGCTGCCCGGCGTGCACATCGGCTCGCGCCGCTCGCCGGTCTTCACCGCTCACCAAGCCGCCGACCTCGCTCGCGCCATCGTGGCGCGCAAGGGTTTCCGGCTCGTCGGCATGATGGGCTACGAAGGCCAGATCGCCGGCCTCGGCGACACCGCGGGCAGCGGCGCCAAGAACGCGATCGTCAGCTGGATCCAGCGCAAGTCCGCCGCCGAACTGAGCGCCAGGCGCGCCGCGGCCGTGCGTGCGGTGCGCGCGATCGCGGACCTCGAGTTCGTCAACGGCGGCGGCACCGGCAGCATCGAGTCGACCGGCGCGGAAAGCGTCGTCACCGAGATCGCGGCAGGCTCCGGCCTGATCGGCCCGACCCTGTTCGACGGCTACTCCCGCTTCCAGCCCCGCCCCGCGGTGCTGTTCGCGCTCCCGGTGGTCCGCCGCCCCGCCAAGAACATCGCCACCCTCTTCTCCGGCGGCTACATCGCGTCCGGCCCGACGGGCCCGTCCCGTCAGCCCGAGCCTTACCTGCCCGAAGGCCTCTCGCTGACCGGCATCGAAGGCGCGGGCGAAGTCCAAACCCCGGTCACCGGCAAGGCAGCCCGCACCCTCCGCATCGGCGACCGCGTCTGGATGCGCCACGCCAAAGCCGGCGAGCTCGCCGAGCGCTTCGACACCTACCACGTAGTCGTCGGCGACCGCGTCGAGCGCACCATCCCCACCTACCGAGGCGAGCACAAAAACTTCGGCTGAGCCCGTTTCGACTTCCCCCAGTACTTAACTAACCCCCCGCCCGTCCCTGGGGGCTCCGCCCTGCACCAGTCTATCGGCCCACCCCGACGCGACCTGGTCGAACCGGACATTTCGGCGCGGTTGTCCACAGTTGTGGACCCCTGTGGACAAAATCTGTGGATAGGGGCAAAATCGCAGGTCAGAGGCGGTTTCGAGCTGTGGTCGGTGCTGGTCCGGGCGAGTGGAGCCTTTGCTGCGCCTAACGCAGCAAAGCTTCCACTCGCGCTGCCCGAACCAAAGCGGCAGCCGGGTATCAGGACTCGCCGAATTTGCGGGCCAAGTAGCCCTTCACCAGGAATTTTGTCTCCGCGACGATGTGCTCGTCGCCCATCGGGTCGCGGCGGAAGGCGAGCTTGAGGAGTGCGTCCGCGACCTCGTTGGCGATCGTGATCGCGAACTTCAGGTCGTCGACGGGGGTGGACAGGTTGGGGGACAGCACGCCGACCAGCGAGTCGACGATGACCGTGTTGTTGTCCCGGCTTTCGTCGAGCAGCTGGGTGTCGACCACGTCGCCGAAGTGGACCTTCGAGAAACCGGGGATCTCGCGGTGCATCCGCAGGTAGATGTCGAGAATCGAGTCGACGACGTCCCACCAGTGGCCGGAGTCGATCGACTCGAGCCGCTGGGTGATCTGCTGGATGAAGCGCTCGAGGTTGCGTTGGGTCAGCGCCTGCACGACGGCGCGTTTGTCGGGGAAGAACTGGTACAGCGAACCGACGGCCACGCCCGCGCGCTTCGCGATGAGCGTCGTCGTCAGTGCTTCGTAGCCGAGTTCGTCGATCAACTGGGCGCTCGCGTCGAGCATCTGCTCGACCCGCTTCGCGCTGCGCTGCTGGACAGGCTGACGGCGAAGGGGCGTGTCCGTCCCCTTCGCGGCCTGGATGTCGGGCACGTCGGCTCCTCCTCTGCTGATCAGCGACTTTATCGTGTCGGCAGGCTTCCCCACCGTCGAGTGAAGGCCTAGTATATGAGAAGTTTTCACGTTCCCGTGATGGAAGGTGTGCCTGGAGTGGAAAATCTGAACTTTCCGTCCGATTTTCTCTGGGGAGTGTCCACTTCGGCCTTCCAGATCGAGGGCGCGACTCGCGAGGGCGGTCGCGGACCGTCCATTTGGGACACATTCACCGAGACCGAAGGCAAGATCGCACGGGGGGAGGACGCCAAGGTAGCGGCGGATCACTATCACCGCTACCCGGAGGACATCGCGCTGATGTCCGAACTCGGCGTCGGCGCCTATCGGATGTCCCTTGCCTGGCCGCGAATTCAGCCTGACGGCAAAGGCGCGCCCAACAAGGCGGGCCTCGATTTCTACGATCGACTCATCGACGCGGTGTGCGAAGCGGGCATCGCGCCGACGGTCACGCTCTACCACTGGGACACCCCGCAGGCGCTCGAAGACGCCGGCGGCTGGCTCTCCAGGGACACCGCCGACCGGTTCGCGGAGTACGCCTCGATCGTCGGTGAGCGTTTCGCCGATCGGGTGAAGATGTGGATTCCGCTCAACGAGCCGATGGTCATGTCGATTTATGGCTACGCGATCGGCGAGTACGCACCGGGTCAGTTCCTGATGCTCGACGCGATTCCGACCGCGCATCACCAGAATCTCGCGCACGGACTCGCCGTGCAGGCATTGCGCGCCGCGGGCGCGACCAACATCGGCACCGCGAACAACCATTCGCCGATCTGGCCCGCGAACGACACCGACGAAGACGACAAGGCCGCCATCTGGCTCGACGCGCTGCTCAACCGGCTCTTCGCCGATCCGATGCTGCTCGGCAGCTATCCCGAACAAATCCTCGATCACCTGCCCGCGAATTACGCCGAAGACCTTGCGGCCATTCACCAGCCGCTCGACTTCTACGGCGTCAACTACTACGAGCCGCAGGGCGTCGCCGCGCCGGGCGAGGGAAACCCGCTGCCGTTCGAACTTCGCCCGATCGACGGATTTCCCATGACCACCAACGATTCCCCGATCGTCCCGCACGGGCTGCGTGAACTGCTGGTCTCTTTCCACAACCGTTACCAGGAAAGTCTCCCGCCGATCCAGATCACCGAGAACGGCTGCAGTTTCGCCGACACGGTCGCCGAAGACGGCGCCGTGCACGACCCTGAGCGCATCGATTTCCTCAACGGCCACCTCGGCGCGGTCCGCGAGGCGATGGACGCGGGTGTCGACGTCCGCGGCTACTTCGTCTGGTCGCTGCTGGACAACTTCGAGTGGTCCAAGGGCTACGCGCCACGGTTCGGCATCGTGCACATCGACTACGAGACCCAGAAGCGCACGCCCAAGGATTCGTTCCGCTGGTACCAAAAGCTGATCAGCAATGACTGACTTACAGGTCCCCGAAGCACTGGCGGAACCGCAGACGAAGGTCCGCGGCGGCTGGATGACGTTGTTGGTGCTCGCGAACATCGCGCTGTGGCTCGGGATTTACGCCCCGATCCAGGTGCTGCTCCCAAAGCAGGCCGAACTGCTCGACGCCGCGAACAAGGTCGCCGTCTTCAGCATCGTCAGCGCGATCGGCGGTGTGGTCGCGCTCATCGCCAACCCGGCGATCGGCCTGCTGTCGGACCGCACCTGTTCACGCTTCGGCCGTCGCCATCCGTGGACGGTCATCGGCGCAGGCGTCAGCGTGCTCGGGTTCGTGGTGCTGGCCGCCGCGCCGAACGTCGTCGTGATGACGCTCGGCTGGTGCCTGGTCCAAGGCGGGTTGAACGGCATGCTCGCCGCGCTCATGTCCGCTTTACCCGATCGGGTGCCGGTGCCGCAGCGCGCGATGGTCGGCGGACTGGTCGGGATCAGCCAGATGCTCGGCACCGTGCTCGGCGCGGTCGTCGTGGTGGTGGTGCTCGACATGGCGGGCGTGCCGACCGCTTATCTCGTCTGCGCGGTCGTCGTCGTGCTCGGCGCGGCGGCGTTCGTACTGCGCACACCCGACGCGCCCTTGCCTGCCGAATTCCGCCCGCGCACCGATATCGCCGAAATCCTGCGCGGCCTGTTCACCCCGCTCCGGCACGCGGACTTCGCCTGGGCGTGGGGCTGCCACTTCATGATCAACCTCGGCAACGCGCTGGGCACGCTGTACTTGCTGTTCTTCCTCAAGGACGCCGTCCACTACGAGGACCCCGAGTCGGGGCTGCTCGTCATGATGGGCCTGTACGCCGTTGCGCTGGTGGTCGGTGCGCTGGTCACGGGACATTTCTCCGACAAGTCCGGCAAGCGGAAGCCGTACGTCTACGCCTCTTCGATCGTGATGGCGATCGCCGCGCTGGTACTGGTGTTCTGGCCGAACTGGACCGCTTCGCTGATCTCGGCACCGCTGCTCGGCGTCGGGTTCGGCATGTACATGTCGGTCGCGCTGGCGATTCTCACGCAGGTGCTGCCCGAAGCGAAGGACCGCGCGAAGGATCTGGGCATCATCAACATCGCGAACTCACTGCCCCAGGTCGTCGCGACCACGGCGACGGTTGGGATTCTGTCGCTGCTCGGCGGCTATGCGGGGCTCTTCACCGCCTCCGCCGTGGCGACGATTCTCGCGGCTGTGCTCATCACGCGAGTGAAATCAGTGAACTAGCTGGAAACCGCGGGCCCCGTGCCGGTCGGGGGAGGGGGAGTGCAACGGCACGGGACCCGCGGCGTTCGGGGCCGCATTCTTGAGGGCGGGGGTACTACTTCAAGGAACCGAGGGAGGCTCGTCACGCTCGGGGGGTACGGACGAGCCTTCCTCGGTTAAAGGTGAGATTCGGCGTCAAACCCTGATGGGGGCATTCAGGTCCGCCGCGCTCACCGGCCTGGATTTACGGTGTCGCGGCGATAACGTGCCGCGACGGCGGGATCAGCGCGTGACGTCCGGTCGTCTCCGCGGGGGTCGGGGAACTCCCTCGGTTCTGACTGGGCACACTCTTCCGCCGTCCCTGACGCCGCAGGTCGTGCTGCGGAGCCAGGCCACCGGCGACCAGGTGTTCATGGGCGACCTGCCAGACAGAGCACGGTGCCTTGCACTTGTGCCAGCGGGTCGAACAGGTGGGGCAGTCGCCGCGCTCGTCGGGCATGTGCGCCTGGAGCATGGCGCGCCAGCCTTCGGCGAGGCGAGGCAGTTCGGAGCGGGCTACCGAAACCAGGGAGTGGGCATCAGCCCGCTGTGCCAGGTCGGAGAGCATGTCGAGGCGTTCCCATACGGCATCACGGAGAACCTGCCCAAGGACTTGATCCACTTGGAACTCACCGTCACCTTTCCGCCATCTTGGCGGCTTCGTTGAGCGCGGCTCTGAGCTGACCGAGCTGGCCAGTGGTCAGCCGCGCTGTCTCTCCCGGCGGTGAAACGAGAACCACCTGGTTGTCTTCGACGAAAACCGTCACGGCGCGTTCCCGGCTGATCAGGTCGCCACACTGCACACGCCAGACCAGCTGGCCGCCTTCGTAGCGGCGCAGGCCTGCGGTGCGGGGGTCCACGACCGGAGCGGGCACAGGACGGGCCACCGTCATGGGACGCACGGTGCGCGTGGCTGTTCCAGCGTGTGCTGGCATCGCGTCCACGAACTCCACGAGGCTTCTCCGCTCTGTCGGCTGGCGCATCTTGCAATCGGCACTGCGGTTTTCGGTAGCTCTCCGTGATCGCGGGCCGTACCCGGGCGGTCACGGAGAACTGATGACTACATTGCGACCAAACCGGAGTCGATAGAAGGTCGAAACCGCGTCATAGCGGCGACTGGTCCGGGTTCCACGGTAAGCGGTCAGAGAAGTTCGCCCGGACCGATCAGTGGCCACTACCGGGGTTTAGCACGGTTGAATAGCTTTACCTACGCTGAATGACAGACGCCCGATCGGACTGTGAGGGGGCGCAATGGACGCCACTGGTTCCGGCCAAGACGGCCGGCAGGGTCAGCAGCTCATCCCCGCGGATGCCTGGGAGCACCCGGAGATGCGCGAGGCCCTGTCCAAAAGAGAGATCAGCTCGGTGTACCGGCTGCTCCGCAAGCACGGCGTTTCGCAGCGTCAGATCGCCGCGATGACCGGCCAGTCACAGTCCGAGGTGTCCGAGATCCTCAAGGGTCGCCAGGTCATGGCCTACGACGTCCTCACCAGGATCTCGGACGGCCTGGGTGTCCCTCGTGGATACATGGGTCTCGCCTATGACGAGGCCACAGCGATACGGGTCGTCGGTGCTGCCGGCGGCCAGCAGGCAGAGGAGGACGAGTCCGTGAAGCGACGGAGGTTCCTCGCGCATGCCGCACAGGTGACGATGGGTGCGGCGGTGTTCGGTCCCGAGTCGGGGACGTGGTCGGCCAATCCGGCGCGCACCCCGGCACCAGGCCGGATCGGCATGACGGACGTGCGGCAGGTCGAGGCCGCGACCAGGGCGCTACGCGCGCTGGACTACCAATACGGCGGCGGGTTCTGCAGGGACGCGGTCGTCGCGCAGCTGTCATGGGGACAGCAGATGCTCGAGTCGAACGGCACCGACATCGTCAAGGGCAGGCTGTACGTCGCACTCGCCGACCTGCACAGCCTGGCAGGCTGGACCTCGTTCGACACCGGGCTCATGGATTCCGCGCGCGGGCATTTCGCCAACGCGCTCGACCTGGCCAAACAGGGTGAGAACCACCCACTGGTGGCCAACGTGCTCTACCGCATGGGCCGGGTCTACCTGCACCAGGACGCGCCGAACGACGCGCTGAAGCTGTTCCAGCTCGGCCAGATCGCCGCTCAGGAATCCGGCTCCGAGCTGGCCGTCTCCGTGCTCTGCGCCAACGAGGCGTGGGCCTACGCGATGATGGGCAACGACGACATGGCCGTGAAGCTGCTGAACCGGTCGAAGGACGAGTTCGGCCGCGCGGACATCGACAAGGCCGAGTCCTGGGTCAAGTTCTTCAACGAGACCGACGTCTACGCGATGATCGGCACCGTCCACACGGTACTGGCGCAGGAAGTGAGCGCTTCGCACACGAAGTTCGCCATTCCCGCGCTGACCAAGGCCGTCGAGTCCTACGACGACGACATGGCACGCAGCAAGACCTTCATGCTGGGCGCGCTCGCCACGAATCACCTGCTCGACGGCGATATCGACCAGGGCGCGAAGGTCGGAGGCAAGGCGCTCGACTGCGCGGAAGGCATCAAGTCCGCGCGAGTGCGCGACCGCCTGAAGCCGCTGCAGGTCGAAGCCGAGCAGCGCCGGAACAACCCGGACGCCCGCGACCTCGCCGACCGGCTGCACGCGTTCTTCGCGGCCTGAGGCGCCAGCGGTTATCCGGGGGGACTGACACCGTCTTGGACGGTCGCTTCACCAGAGAAAAACTCGAAGAAGTCCTGATCAGCGCCTGTGAGCTGCTCGGCTTCGACGCCAAGGGCGCGCGGCTTCTCCGGTTCACCAACAATGCCGTCTACGCGCTGAACGGTGCCCGCGTAGTGATCCGGATCGTCGGCTCACGCGCCCTGCGTCACCGCGTCGGCAAGGTCGTGCGGGTCGCCGAGCATTTCGAACGCCACGACGTGCCCGCGATCCGCCTGCTGCCCGGCGTCCACCAGCCATTGTGGATCGCCGGGCACCTGCTCACGGTGTGGACGGAAGTGCCGGACACCGGGCGTGAGCCCACCGCGGCCGACCTCGCCTGCCTGCTCCGTCAGGTGCACGCGCTGCCACCTCCCGACGACATCCCCGACTGGGCGCCGCTCGACGCCGTCCGCGCCCGCGTCTCCGACGCCGAGGAACTCGGCGACCGCGACCGGCGGTTCCTGCTGCGGCGCAGCGCCGACGTCGAGGCCGAGCTGGCCGAACTGGAGTTCGTGCTGCCCAAGGGGCTCGTGCACGGCGACGCGCACACGGGAAACGTCATCTGCGGGCCGGACGGCCCGGTGCTGTGCGATTTCGACTCGGCCTGCCTCGGCCCGCGTGAATGGGACCTGACGCCGATGGCCGTCGGCCGTGAGCGGTTCGGGGACTCCGAGGCGCGCTACCGCGAGTTCGCCGACGCCTATGGCTTCGACGTGACGTCCTGGCCAGGGTTTTCAGTGCTGCGAGCGGTCCGTGAGCTCAAGCTGACGACCTCGGTGCTGCCCATCCTGCGCAGTCATCCCGATGTGCGGGACGAATTGCGGAGAAGGCTGGATGATCTGCGCGAAGGCCGCACCGATATTCGATGGAACCGGTACCGCTAAAAGGCCTAGGACATGATTGTTCTCGGGCATTCACCGAACCGTAATGACCGCTCGTCGTTTCTGGGGTGAACAGCGTATTTGAGTAGTCAATTCGGCCGAACTGATCACCCTGGACGGTCTAGTTGCAAACCCACATGCGCAAGTTGCAACTACTCTCCGCCACCTTACTGGGTGACGATCATGCTTTCGCGCCGGGGGTCACAAACCGGCGAGCCGATTCCGTAACACATCGGCTTCAGGGCGGCCCAAGCCGACCAGGATGGGTAACGCCTGGTCGTAGAGCCGCTTGGCCTCGTCGACATCACCTGCGGTCTCCGCCACCTCGCCGAGCGCCTGCAGGGTCCTGGCCTCTTCGAACTTCGAGCCGCGGGCCCGCATGACGGTCTGCGCGCGGCCGAGCTCCTCGCGTGCGACCGCGAACTCGCCGGTCAGCGCCAGTGCGCGGCCGAGCTCGATGCGTGCGCGCGCGTCGTTGTATTCGTCGCCCTGCTCGGACAGCAGCGCGCTCGCTTCTTCCAGGTGGGCGATCGCCTCGGCGGGCCGCTCGGCCTTGGTGAATGTCGCGCCGAGGTTGATCAGCGCGAGGCCGACGTCATGCGTCCGCTCCTGGGCCCGGCTCATCCGCAGGTTTTCGGTGAACGCCTCGAGCGCGTCCTCGACCCGATCCTTCGCGAGTGCGACCAGGCCGAGTCCCTCGACCGAGCGAATGGCCACGACCTGGTCGTTCGCCGCGCTCGCCGTCTCGTAGCCGGACCGGTAGTGCCTGACGGCGTCGTCGTACCGGCCGGTGCCGCGCGCCGCGGCGCCACTGCGGTTGTGCATCAGCGCTTCCGCCGAGTGGTTACCCCACCGGCTGGCGCATTTGACGCCGAGCTGACTGACCCGAAGGAAGTCCGGGTAGTGCTTGTGAAGCAGGAAGAGCGGCCACATCGCGGCGGCCAGCTGCCAGCCGAGCTCGTACATCTGCTGTTCGTAAGCCGTCTCGACGGCGGCGATGAGGTTCGCTCGTTCCAGCTCGAGCCAGGCGAGCGACTCCTCGCGCGACTCGAAGGTGACGCGGGTCTTCGGGCGGTACTCGTAGGTGTACTCGATCTGCTTCTGATCGGGCACGGTCAGGTCGGCCGTCGCGCTCGCGGCGTACAGATACCACTCGAGCATGCGGCGAATGGCGATCTCGCGGTCGCGCTCGTTCTCGTGGCCTGCCGTCTTCTCCCTGGCGTGCAGCCGCACCAGGTCGTGGAAGGTGAACCGCTCACCGTCGCCGTGCCGGTCGATCAGCAGGCCGTCGTCGACGAGCTGGTCGAGCAGGTCCTCGGTGGCCTCGGTGCTCTTGCCGATGGAAGCGGCCGCGACCCCGACCCCGAACTCCGGACCGGGGTGCAGCCCGAGCGCGGCGTACAGCGCGGCCGCGTCCGGCGGTAGTGCGTCATAGGACAGGTTGAAGCTGGCTTGCACCGAAGTCGCCTCTTTCGTCAGCACCGCGAGTCGTCGATGCTCTAGTTGTAGCTCAGATGCGACCTTCGCGAGCGGCATGCGCGGCTTGGCGGCGAGTTTGGCGCTGATTGTCGACAACGCGATCGGCAACCCACTGCAGAGCCGGACGATCAAGCGGGCATGTGCGGTCTCGGAGCTGACCCGGTTCTCACCGATGGTCCGGCTCAGCAGTTCCTCGCTGTGCGCGGAGTTGAACGGGTCGAGCTGCACGAGGTTGACCAGGTGCTCGGCCTGCAGGGTCCCCAGCGTGCGCCGGGACGTGACGATGACCAGGCTGTCCGCGCTCGCCGGGATCAGCGGCCGGACCTGCTCGGTGGTGCGCGCGTTGTCGAGGAACACGAGCAACGGCTTGTCGGCGGTGACCGTGCGGTACAGGTTCGCCAGCTCTTCGGGATGTCCGGGCAATCCGTTCGGCGGCACCCCGAGCGCGACCAGGAACCGGCCGAGCACCTCGGACGCGGCGAGCGGGCCAGTGGTGCTGTAGCCACCGAGGTCCGCGTGCAGCTGACCATGCGGGAAGCGCCCGCTGACGCTGTGCCCCCAGCTCGTCGCCAGCGCGGTCTTGCCGATCCCGCCCTGCCCGCTGATCAGCTGGATGGCAGGAGTGTCCCGCTCGCGCTCGATCAGCCGGTCGAGCAACTTGACCTCTTCGGAGCGATTGGTGAAATGCGCGGGCACCGGCGGCAGTTGCTTCGGCCCTGACGTCACCGGCCTGACCGCTCCCGCCCCGGTACGCGGCTGGGGCACTTCCACCTTGCGGTCTCCCGGAACCGGGCCACCCATCGACGAGCTCCTCCTCCACACGGGTTACCCCAGAGAACGCGCCGAGCATCCCCTGTGACGCGCTCGCTGGTAACCGGTTCCCGCTAAAAGGGGCCGTTTGGAGTAGCGACCGTCAGGTTCATCCGCCGGAGGTACTTCAGCGCGCTGATCGCCGACGTGCCGACGGCGAGCACCATGTAAGCGACGAGCCACCAGGTGAACTCGGGTGGCTGCCGGTTGCTGGTGAGCAGGTCGAGTACCAGCGGGACAGCGAAGTAGGCGGGCATGGCCAAGTAGCCGTCTTCGATGCGCAGGGCAGTGTCGACCGCCTCTGAGGTCTTGTCTTCGGCGATGACCGGTGCACGCCAGGTCCCGACGAGGATCACCGCGGTGCACACCTCCGACCAGCCCAGCGCGCCCAGCCAACTCCACGCATAGGTCTGCGCGGGGGTGGTGAAGTGCATGGCCGCCGCGAGCGCCGCGCCACCGGCGAAGGTGATCAGCAGTGAGGCCAGATACCAGCCGCCCAGTGCCTGCTCCCGTGACCGGATCGCCAGCCAGAAACCGACCACCATCGCGCTGACAATGAAGTAGAGGACCTTGCTCTCGGTCATCTCGACGCCACGCACACCGGGCAGGTACTGCAGACACTGGTAGGCGATCGACAGCAGGATGCCGATGAGCCCCGCGCCCGCCGACCAGCCGGCCATGGCGATCCTGCCGCCTCGGAAGTTGCGGGCGCCGAGGCGGACAGAGAGCAACCTGGCCGGGTCGCACACGCTGGCCGCCGCGAGAAGGTTGTCTCGCGGAATCAACTGATCGAGACCGGGGCCCTGGTCAGCACCACGGCGAACCCGAACGCCAGTCCCATGATCGTCAGTTCGAGCGTCGCCCAAGCCGCGAGCGCGGTCCGGTTGTGCCGGATGATCTGCGGCATCAGCCGCCAGCGGGCATGCGCGCCGAGCAGCGCGATCGCGCCGGTGCACAGGACCTTCAGTATCACCAGCCGCCCGTACGGCGTGTTGAGCAGGCCGTCCCAGAAACTCAGCGTCGGGTTCAGGTAGATCTCGATCAGGCCGTTGAACAACCCGGTGGCCGTCGAAAGGATCAAGCACAGCGTCGCGAGTTTCGAGAACTTCGGCAGTGCGTGGGCGAGCAGTGTGCGGTTGCTCGCCAGCAGCACGGTCATCGCGCCGAGGCCGCCGGTCCAGGCGACGGCGCTCATCACGTGCAGTTCCATCGAGATCATCGTGTAGTCGTGATAGTTCCAGTTCGCCGCGTGCCCGGTGACCGGCAACGGCAACAGCGCGAACAAACCCAGCCCGACCCGCACTTCGGCAGGCACTTTTTCGCCGTGGCGCAACGACAAAATGCCCAGACCCGCGTGCAGCAATGCGAGCACGGCGACGATCAGCAAAGCCTTGCCCGCGCCGAATTGCGCGATGTACGCACCGACGTCGTTCATGCCGATTTTGGCGGCGCCCGGCCGGAATTCCGCCGTCTGCAACACCAACGCGACGAGCGCGGCCGCCGCCCAGACCAATGCGGCGGCGACGGCGCCGGGGCGGGCGTGGCGCATCACGGGTTCGCTCAGCTTCGGCCGGTCGTAGCCGACCAGCACCGACAGCAGTGACAACCCGATGGTCGTGACGGCCGCGATGTCGAGCAGCACCCGCACGATCGGGATGCCGACCGAGACCACCCCGCCTGCCTCCTGGACACCGGGGACCGGTGTCGTGGTGGTCAGCGCGACGCCGATGAGCGCGCCGATCAGGCCGGCCGTGACCACGCACAACAGCGTGGAATAGCGGATATTCGAGGTGGTCTCGGTCTTGGTCATGCCTTGGAACCCGTTCGCAGCGCGACGGTCAGCCCGACGCCGAGCAGTACCACGGCACCCGCGATCCACACCCAGATCGGCACTCCACTGTCCGATGTGGACTCAGCGGTGGCCTGTCCGGTGCCCTTGGCGGCCTCGGCGCTCGCCGGAGTGCCGGTGCCGGCCTTGGCGAGGGTGAACGTGGACTCGCCGGTCACCGCGTGCCCGTCCGCGGACAGGATCCGGTAGCCGATCTTGTACTCGCCAGCCGGGCCGAGCGGGCGCAGCGGCACGGAGACGACGCTGCCGTCGACCTTGACCTGGCCTTCGGCCCACTGGCCGCCACCAGGTCCGGTCACCGCGATCTGGTTGACGTCGGCGTTCTGCACGAACTGGTCGAACGTGAGCGTGATTTTCGCGGGCCCGGCTTCGATGGAAGCACCCTTCGCCGGGTCCGTGGAGATGAGCACATTGTGTGCCAGCGCCGGGGACGCCATGGCGAACATGGCGGCCCCGACGATGGCTAGCGCGGTGAGCGCTTTACGCATCAGTTGGTTCCCTTGCCTGCTTTACGTGCACGGATCGTCGCGCCCGCGCCGACACCGAGGCCCAGCGCGCCGACGGCCAGTCCGGCGCCGGCGAGCCAGCGGGCCGTGCTGTCACTGGCGGCCGCCGCTTCAGTGTGCTCCGAAGTGTCGGTCGCCGTCGCGCCGCCGTGGTGGTCGCCTTCGGCCTTCTTCTCGGCCAGCTTGACGGTCGGGGCCGGGTGTTCCGGCTCCTCGCCACCGGCGGGCGCCTTCTCGTTCCAGTTGACGACCTTGTTGCCCTCGTAGGTCTGGGCCGCGGGGAACTCGATCTCGTCGAGCTTCGGGAGCGCGCCGATGCTGATCTCGAACTCCGCGAACTCCGAGGTGCCCGCGGCGATCTTGTTGCCGGGCTCCGCTGTCCAGCTGACCTTGGTGACGACCTCGGTGACGTCGGCGCCTGCCGCGTTCTTCACCGGGGCAGGCAGCTTGGACTTGGTGACCTGGGCGGTCCAGCCAGGCACCTTCGTGGTGCGGACGGTGCCGATCGCGTACTCCGGCTTGATCTCGACCTCGACCTTGACGGTGCCGACGGCCGGGTCCTCGTTGGGCACGCGGAAGAAGATCGCGCCGTAACCGCCCTTGGTCGGCTGAGCGCCGTAGACGTTGGCGGTGACGTGGGCCGAGGCGATGCCGGTGCTCATGAGACCGAGTACGCCGACGGTGGCGGCCAGGAAACCGGCGCGCTTGAGAGACTGTTTATAGGACACGAATACTCCTGAACAGGGGTGTGCCAACGAACCGGGGGATTCGTTGGTGGGTAAGGGGAAATGAAGGTTCAGGAGTAGGCGGGCGGACCGCGGCGCGCGTGCTGGCGGCGCAAGGTTATTCGCGTCAGATGCCCGGTGGCAGGCGGGAATGCCAGCGCGCGGGCGGGGGCGACCGGAACG
Organism: Amycolatopsis sp. NPDC059657; assembly: GCF_042734395.1. Classification (NCBI taxonomy): domain Bacteria; kingdom Bacillati; phylum Actinomycetota; class Actinomycetes; order Pseudonocardiales; family Pseudonocardiaceae; genus Amycolatopsis; species Amycolatopsis sp. NPDC059657. The sequence goes on from NZ_JBHWEB010000005.1 coordinate 97,172, forward strand.
GGAACTGGCCGCCAGACAACGGGAAGCAGCAGCCGCAGCGCCGCCACTGCCGTGAGCAGAAGGGTGTCCGCGTGCGCGAGGAGCAGCGCGGTGACCAGCGTCGCGAGCGCGTGCGTCGCGAGCATCGGCCCGCTCGGCAGCAACCCGGAGCCGCCGCTGTGCAACTCGGCGTGCGTGACCAGCGTGGTGAGCACGGTGTGCATCACGATCTGCCCGGCGCCGAGCACGGCCAGCGTGCCGAGCACGCCGCGGCTCTTGGCCGCGAGCGCCGTGGCCGTCCAGCCGATGAGCGTGGTGAGCAGCAAGGTCAGCGCCGCGTCCGGCACGCCGCCGTCCGCGATCGCATGCGCGCTCACCGCGAGCGCGGCCGAAGAAACGGCGAGCAGGGCACCACGAACCAAGCGCAAGGCGCTCTGCTCGTTGGTCCGGATGCTCACGCGGCTCACTCTATGGGACGAACCAGGCCCAAAGCGACAGCTTCTCGCGTGGTGAGCATGACAACGGTGGGTGTCTCACACGAATGGCATCTTGACAGTCATTATCGCTGGTCAGCGGGCTGATCAGGCGTCCAAACCGGACACGAAGGTTGCCGAACCCCGGTGAATAGGCAACGGTTGACGCACGTTCGGCGGTGGGAGTTCCCAAGACAATGAACATTCTCGAATACGTGTCCGACCGGTGGGACCGGCTGTCCCTCCAGGCATTACTGCATGTCAGCGCGGTGGTGCAGTGCACGATCCTGGCCGCGATCATCGGGGTGCTGATCGGAGTCGCGGTCTATCGCAGCCCAGTCGGCTCCGCGCTGGCCACGGCGCTCGCCAGCACCATCCTGACCGTGCCGTCCTTCGCGCTGCTGGGCCTGCTGATCCCGGTGCTCGGCCTCGGCGCCGACACCACGGTCGTCGCACTGGTGCTCTACGCGCTGCTGCCGATCGTGCGGAACACGATCGTCGGGCTCGGCGGCGTCGATCCGGCGATCAGCGACGCGGCCAAGGGGATCGGGATGAGCCGCTTCGGCGTGCTGACCAGGGTCGAGCTGCGACTGGCGTGGCCGGCGATCCTCGCCGGGATGCGCGTCGCGACCCAGATGCTGATGGGCATCGCGGTCATCGCCGCCTACGCCAAGGGCCCCGGCCTCGGCTCGGAGGTCTTCTCCGGCCTGTCCAACGCCGGCAGCGCCAACTCGCTCAACCAGGCCATCACGGGCACGGTCGGCGTGGTCATCCTCGCGCTGCTGCTCGACGGCGTTTACGTCCTGATCAACCGGCTTACTGTTTCGAGGGGTGTCCGTGGCTGAGAACGAGGTCTCCGGGGTCGAGATCGAACTGGAGAACGTCACCAAGCGCTACCCCGGCACCCGCGAGCCCGCGGTCGACGACTTCTCGATGGTCGTGCCCGCAGGCAAGATCGTGGTCTTCGTCGGTCCGTCCGGCTGCGGCAAGACCACCACCATGCGGATGATCAACCGGCTGATCGAGCCCACCTCCGGCAAGATCACCATCGGCGGCGAGGACGCGCTCAGCATCGACGCGGACGACCTGCGCCGCCGCGTCGGCTACGCGATCCAGCAGGCCGGGTTGTTCCCGCACTTCACCGTCTCGCAGAACATCGCCGTGGTGCCCGGCCTGCTCGGCTGGGACAAGAAGCGGATCAACGATCGTGTCGAGGAGATGATGGACCTGGTCGGCCTCGACCCGGCCGACTTCCGCGACCGCTTCCCCCGCCAGCTCTCCGGTGGCCAGCAGCAACGCGTCGGCGTCGCTCGCGCGCTCGCCGCCGACCCGCCGGTGCTGCTGATGGACGAGCCGTTCGGCGCGGTCGACCCGATCACCCGAGGCAATCTGCAGGACGAGCTGTTGCGGCTGCAGACCGAGCTGAAGAAGACGATCGTGTTCGTCACGCACGACTTCGACGAAGCCGTGAAGCTCGGTGACAAGATCGCTGTCCTTGGCGACAAGTCGACAATCTTGCAGTACGACACGCCTGAGTCGATCCTCGCCAATCCGGCAGACGACACGGTCGCCGGTTTCGTCGGCGCAGGCGCTTCGCTGAAGCAGCTGACCCTGCTGCGTGTCCGTGACGTCGAACTCCAGCAGGAAGCGCTTACCGCGGAGATCGGCGAGTCGCCCGCCGACGTGCGCGAAAAGCTGGTCCAGCGGAACAAGCACTTCGTGCTGGTGCTCGACCAGCGCCGCCGTCCGGTGCGCTGGGTGCACCTGCGTCAGCTGGCCGCCGCGAGTTCGCTGGCCACCGCGGGGAAACCGTTGCGCGACATCGTCACACTGCAGTCGACGCTGCAGGACGCGCTCGAGGCGATGCTCGCCGAGGGCGGTGCGGTGCCCGTCACCGGCGCGCGTGGTGAGTACGCCGGGACGATCGAACTCGACACCGTCATCGCGACCATCCAGAAGCTTCGCGAGGACCACAACGGGGACGTGGCGCGATGACGGCTGCCGTAGACACAGGGTTCTCCACGGAGTCCAGTTCCAAACGCGCGGAGCGGGTCCGGTTGTTCGCCCAGCCGGCCGCGGTGCTGCTGATCGTCGGCGGGGTGCTCGCGGTGGTGTTCGCGAGTGACCTTTCCGCCACGGAGAAGGAAACCCTCAACGCGAGCTCGTTGTTCGCCGCACTCGGCGACCACCTGCTGATGACGCTGGTGGTGACGGCGATCGTGGTGGTCGTCGCGGTGCCGCTCGGGGTGATGGCGACCAGGCCGTGGGCGCGCTGGGCCGCGCCGGTGCTGCTGGCGATCGCGAACATCGGTCAGGCCGCGCCCGCGCTGGGTGTGCTGGTGCTGTGGTTCATCGTCACCGGCGCGACCGGCGGGCTGTGGGTGGCCGCGTTGCCGCTGGCGTTCTATTCGCTGCTTCCCGTGCTGCGCAACACGATGGTCGGCCTGCAGCAGGTCGACCCCGCGTTGATCGACGCGGGCCGCGGCATCGGGATGTCCTCGTCCGGCGTGCTGTGGCGCGTCGAATTCCCGTTGGCCATCCCGCTGATCCTGGCCGGTCTGCGCACCTCGCTGGTGCTCGCGGTCGGCACCGCGACGTTCGGCATGTTCGTCAACGCAGGCGGTTTCGGGCTGCTGATCGACACGGGCTACAAGCTCAACCTGACCAAGGTGCTGGTCACCGGCTCGGTGCTGGCCGTCGGACTGGCACTGCTGGTGGACTGGCTGGGCGCGGTCGCCGAACAGCTGCTCGGACCGAAGGGACTGCGATGAAGGTTCGGGCACTCGCCGCCGTGGCGCTGGTGACGTTGACCAGCGCGTGCGGACTGGACGTCAACACCTCGCTCCCGTACACGATCCATCCCGGCTCGATCCAGCCGATCCCGGAGCTCAAGGACGTCAAGGTGACGGTGGGGTCCAAGGACTTCACCGAGAACATCCTGCTGGCATACATGGCCGAAATGGCGCTCTCGGCGGCAGGCGCGGACGTACGCGACCTGACTGACATCAAGGGTTCCAACTCGTCACGGCAAGCCTTGCTGGGTGGCCAGACCGACGTCACGTGGGAGTACACCGGCACCGGCTGGATCAACTACCAGGGCAACGAACTGCCCGTGCCCGGCGGCGAGCAGGCCCAGTACGACGCGACGAAGAAGGCCGACGAAGAGAAGTTCGGCGTCACCTGGCTGGACTACTCGCCGCTGAACGACCAGTACGGCTTCGCTGTCACCGAGGCCTACGCGCAGCAGAACAACCTGAAGACCACGTCGGATCTGGCCGAATTCCTCAAGAAACGACCGGAGCAGGCGGTGTTCTGCCTGGAGACCGAGTTCACCAGCCGCCAGGACGGTTTCCCCGCCGCGGTCAAGGCATACGGCTTCCAGTCGCCCGTGGTGAAGAACTTCGGCATCGGCACGATCTACTCGGCCGTGTCGAGCGGAACCTGCCCGATCGGCGAGATCTTCACGACCGACGGCCGCATCGCGGGCCTCAACCTCAAGGTGCTCGACGACGACAAGAAGGCGTTCCCGCAGTACAACGCCGTCGCGACGCTGCGCTCCGACTTTCTCAAGCAGCACCCGCAACTGCGCGGGCCGCTCGAAGCGGTCAGCAAGGCCATCGACAACAAGCAGATGATCGAGCTGTGCAAGCAGGTCGACGTCGACGGCCGCGACCATGGTGAGGTCGCGCGGGACTGGATGGTCGCGAAGGGCTTCGTCAAGACTGACTAATCTGACCCGTATGGGGGAATGGATCAAGCTCGGCGAAATCACCTGTCCGTCCGGTGTGCTGGTGATCGGTGACGGCGGCCATCTCGGGATCTGGTCGGGTGAGCGGCCGCCGTCCGAGCTCGACCAGGAGTTCCTGGACGTGCACCCGGCGCGGGTGGCGGAAGAACCCAAGGTGCCGCACGCCGAGCGGGCCAGGCAGTGCGGTGACGGCGAGTTCGCTGTCTTCGGCCTGCCGATGGTGGCCGTCGGCGGACTGCCCGTCGACAGGTCGCTGACGGTCGACGGAATCCGGTCGCCGGACGACGAATACTCGTGGGAAAGCTTGCGGCTGGCCGTCTCCGACGCGCCGGTGGTCCGTAGCGTGCGGCTCGGCACGATCTGCGTCGACTGGGCGAGACTGTTCTTCGGCGATGTCGACGCGTTGAGCCATTGGGAACACCACGATCCGATCGACGGCCTGGCCGATCTGATCTTCTGGGGACGCGACTGCGAAGCGGCCGCCGCCGAGTTCGGCGCGACCCAGCCCGGAATCCCCGGCGAGGAAACCAGCTGGGGCTGGGTCGATCTGAGCATGCGCGAGGCCGTCGAGCGCGGACGCGCGATCGTCGCGTGGCGGCAGGAGCACCCCGAGTACCTGATGAAGCTCGACTTCCGGCCGCACTCGCACCACTGGCAGGTGATGGCCCAGGTGCGCGCCACCGCCGAAGAAGCGGGTGTCGTCGAGGTCGGCGGCGCGCAAGTGCTGTTCGCGATGACCAGCTGGGGCGACGGCTTCTTCCCCGTCTATGCCGACTACGACGGCGGCGACGCGGTCGCCGCCGTCCGTGTCGTCCTAGACACCGAGCCGGTGCAGTAGCTGGCCTTCCAGCACATCCAGCTCACCCGCGACCGCGTGGTGGGCGGACTTGCGCCGCGGCGCGGGCATCCGCTCGGCGGCGCGCACCGACGCGGCGAGCTGTTCCAGCGTGCCCTTCGTGCGATCCGCGAACTCCTTGTCGGCGGCGGTCGCCTTCGACGACATCGAAAGCTCGACGAGTCCGTCGGCCAGACCCGAGATCCGGGCGTGCAGTTTCGCGCCGCGCCCGGTGAACTCGGCGAGGCGGGAAACGTCGACACCGAGCTTGCGTGCCTGGTAGCGGTCGTACGCCTCGCGTAACGCACCCGCCGCCTGCACCGCGTACGGGGCCACGACCGGGATCACCGCGGGCGCGATCACCTTCGCCACGCCGAGTGCGTTGCGTGCGTTCTTCGGGGTGAACTTGCCCTCACCCGCATCCTTCTTGACCTTGCGCGCCATGGTCTACCTCCGGGAGCTTGGTCACGAACTTACTGGCACCGGTGACCGCGAGCATGTCGGTGTCCGGCATCTTGCATAGAGTGACCTCTATGGGACCGGATGTTCTCCTCGATGCTGGCGCGGTCAGCCGCTGCCGCCGTCGTGTGCATTTGGACCACGACCCGGCCATGCGTGACGTCCCGCTGGCCCCGCCGGACCCCGCGGCCGAGCAGCGCATCGCCGACGCGACCGCGCACCGCAAGGAGATCGCACGGCAGCTCGAAGAGGCGGCGAACGCCGGTGACGGCTGGGTGACCATCGCGCGTGACCAGCCGGCGGCCGAGCGCGTCGAGGCCACGGAGAGTGCGCTCGCGGCCGGTGCGCGCTACATCTGGGGTGGCCTGCTGCCCGCCGATCGCGTCGGGCATCGGCGTGGTGGCTCGGAACTGCTGGTCCGGACCAATCAGGGCTATCTCCCGGTGCTGGTCGTTCGGCATCGAATCACCGACCGCGGCTCCGGCGCGATGACCACCCCGATGCTCGACCTCGACGCGGCGAACCAGCAGCCGGACCCGGCACGCAAGGTCCGCTCGCAGCCGCGTGATCTGCTGCGGCTGGTCCACCTGCGCAAGATGCTGGAGACGCTGGGCCACGCCGAAACCGGCCGCGCGATCGGCGGGGTCATCGGACTCGACGCCGACGTCGTCGTCTGGCATGACCTCGCTTCGCCGACCTGGCCGGGCGGCCGCAGCGCGCTCGCCGAGTACGAGACGCGGTTCGCCGACCGGCTCGCGATCGCGACGGCCGCGTCGAACGGCGAGCCCGCGCTCGCGGAGCCGTCGCGAGTGCTGGAATGCCGCCGGTGCCCGTGGTGGCCCACCTGCGAGACAGAGCTGAACAACACGCGCGACGTCAGTCTCGTGGCACGCGGTGAGGACGCGGCCGAGCTGCGCAAGGCCGGAATCTCCACTGTGGACAAACTGGCCGCGATGAACCCCGACGAAGAACCGCCGATGCCATGGACCGGCCCGAGTTTCGCCGACGCGGTCTACCTCGCGCGCGCCTGGCTCGCCGACCTGACGGTGGTGCGCCGCACCCGCGACGTGTCCGTGCCGCGCGCGGACGTCGAGGTCGACGTCGACATGGAGAGCTTCGGCGAAGCCGGCGCGTACATGTGGGGTTCGCTGCTGACCGGCGCCGACATCGGGCTGCCGCAGGGCTACCGCGCGTTCGTCACCTGGGACCCGCTCCCGACAGCCGACGAGGCGCGCTCGTTCGCCGAGTTCTGGGCCTGGCTGACCGAAGTCCGCGAGCGCACGGCCGCTGCCGGGCTGACCTTCCGCGCCTACTGCTACAACGCGATGGCCGAGAACCGCTGGCTCTTCGGCTCGGTCGAGCGGTTCGGCGAATACCCGGGAATCCCGACCAAGAAGGACATCCAGTCCTTTGTGGACTCCGAAGAGTGGGTGGACCTCTTCCGCAGCGTCGTCGACCAGTTCCTGTGCTCCCAAGGCAAAGGCCTCAAGGTGATCGCCCCGGTAGCCGGCTTCACCTGGCGCGACCCGGAAGCGGGCGGCGAGGCCTCGATGAGCTGGTACCGCGACGCCGTCGGCATGGACGGCGGCCTCCCCGACGCCTCCCAGCGCGACCGCCTGCTCCGCTACAACGAAGACGATGTCCAAGCCACCCGCGTACTCCGAGCCTGGATGTCCGGCCCCGCCATGGCCGACGTCCCCTACCTAGGCGACCTCTAGCCCGGGAAAAAAATCCCAATGTGGCATTGGTCAGCTCTGAGCACGCCAATGTGGCTTTCGTCAGGTGATATCTGACGAAAGCCACATTGGGATTTTTTTCCCTAGCGAGGAGCCATCCGCAGCGAGCCGTCCATGCGGATGACCTCGCCGTTCAGGTAGTCGTGGTCGATGATCGCCAGCGCGAGCTGGGCGTACTCGTCCGCGCGCCCGAGGCGCTTCGGGAACGGCACACCGGCGGCCAGCGAGGCGCGGAACTCCTCGGAGACCGTCGCGAGCATCGGCGTCTCGATGATGCCGGGCGCGATCGTCATCACGCGGATGCCGTGCGAGGCCAGGTCACGCGCCGCGGGCAGGGTCATCCCGACCACGCCGCCCTTGGACGACGCGTAGGCCACCTGCCCGATCTGGCCGTCGTAGGCGGCGACCGAGGCGGTGTTGATGATGACGCCGCGCGCGTCGTCGGCCAGCGGCTCGGTCTTGGCGATGGCCTCCGAGGCCAGCGTCAGCACGTTGAAGGTGCCGATCAGGTTGATCTGGACGACCTTGGCGTACAGGTTCAGGTCGTGCGGGCCCTTCTTGGACAGCACGCGCCCGGCCGGCCCGATGCCGGCGCAGTTCACCACGGTCCGCAGCGGACCGGAGCCGGCCGCCGTGTCGACGGCGGACTGGACCTGCTCGGGATCCGTCACGTCGGTCTCGACGTAGGTGATGCCGTCGACCTTCTCGGCCTTCTCGATCGAACCCGCGAGGTCGAGCGCGAAAACCCGCGCGCCCTTCGCGGCGAGCGCCGATGCGGTGGCGAAGCCGAGACCGGAAGCGCCACCCGTGACGATCGCGGACGTGTCGGTGATCTGCATGTTCATCCCTTCATGACCTGCGTGAGACCGAGAACAGGTTAACGCTCGTTCGCACATTCGTCGCCAGTGTGCTGCCTCACCTGTCGTGAGGAGTACTCGGGGAGGCCCACCTTTGTTAGTTTCGCGGTCAACTCGGGCTGAGACCTTCGCAACCATGACCGCAGCTCGGATCGTGGTGGTGGGGACCGGATACGTCGGCTTGACCACGGGGGCCTGCTTGGCCAGCCTGGGTCACCGCGTCACTTGTGTGGACGTCGACCAGGCAAAGGTCGCGCGGCTCTCGGCAGGCAGGGTCGACATTCTCGAACCCGGTTTGTCCGAATTGGTCGCCAGGGGACTGACCAGCGGACGGCTCACCTTCGTCGTCGGCGCCCGCGCGGCCGTCCAGGACGCCGAGGGCGTGTTCCTCTGCGTGCCGACCCCGATGGGCGCGGGCGGGTCGGCCGACCTGCGCGCCGTCGAGGCCGTGACCGAAGAGATCGGCGACGTGCTGCCGTCCGGCTGCGCGTTGATCACCAAATCGACCGTGCCGGTCGGCACCTCGCGGCGGATCCGCGAGATGGTCGGCCGCTCGGACATCCCGGTCGTCTCGAACCCGGAGTTCCTCCGCGAGGGCACCGCGGTCGTCGACTTCCTCAACCCCGACCGCATCGTCGTCGGCTCGGACGACCGCGAAGCCGCCACCTGGGTCGGCTCGCTCTACGAAGACCTCGCTTCGGCCACCGTCGTCTGCGACGCCGCCAGCGCGGAGCTGGTCAAGTACGCCGCGAACTGCTTTCTCGCGGTCAAGCTTTCCTACGTCAACTCGATCGCCGAACTCTGCGAGCGCCTCGGCGCGGACATCACGGTCGTCACCGAGGGCATGGGCTACGACCGCCGCATCGGCCGGTCCTTCCTCAAGCCCGGCCCTGGCTGGGGCGGCTCCTGCCTTCCGAAGGACACCAGCGCACTGGTCAAGATCGCCGAGTCGGTGCAGTACGACTTCGGCCTGCTCAACTCCGCGATCGAAGAGAACATCGCCCAGCGCGACCGCGTCGTCGCCAAGATCGCCGGCGCGGTCGGCGGCACCCTCAACGGCGCCCGCATCGGCGTGCTCGGCCTGGCCTTCAAAGCGGGCACCAACGACCTGCGCGACTCGCCCGCGCTCGCGGTCTCGTCGGTGCTCTGCGCACTCGGCGCCGAACTCACGGCCTACGACCCGGCCGTCGGCGGCGAAATCGCGGGCATGACGGTCGTCGACGACCCGTACCAGGTCGCCAAGGCCGCCGACGTGGTCGTCGTGTTGACCGAGTGGGACGAGTTCAAGCGTCTCGACTGGTCCTACATGGCCGAGCAGATGGACGGCGACACGGTCGTCGACACCCGCAATCTCCTTGACCCGCAAGCGATCCTGGACGTCGGCCTGTGCTGGCAGGGCATTGGCCGCCCCCGCGTCCGCCGTGAGGTCAACGCCTAGCGGAAGCGCCTCGCGGTCCACTCGCGCAGCCGCGCCGCGAGCGCGGGGTCCTCGACCTGCTCGGCGTGGTACCTCGCGGCGTCGACCAGTGTCTTCGTGTCAGGGGTCAGGTCGTCGCCGGTGATCGCGTCGAGGCAGCGGCGCACGACCTGATCGACCGTCGGCACCAACGCGGCCCACTCCGGGTAGTACTCGCCGATCCACCGGCATCCGTCGTACAAGAGCGCCCGCTGGGCGTCCGTGAACGCGCCGTGCTCGATCACCCAGAACTGGAGCCTGATCCACGCCTCGCGATCCTTCGGCTGGTCGCGGCTTTCGATCCGCTCACGGAGTAGCTGGAACTGCTTCAACCACCAGCCATACGGTTCGTCGACGTCCTCGGCCCACTGCTCCCGCGCCGCGTCGTCGAGCGGCATGAGGTGTTTCAGCACTCGCCACAGCGCCTTGTCCTGGCCCTTGTACGGGCGGGTCGCGATGAAGTTCGCCATGTCCGCGGACGAAATCGCCCACACCATGCCGTTGATGGGGTCGCCGTCTTCGTCGATCACGAAGATCGACACGTGCGCAGCGGGATTCCAGTACTCACGTGCGCCGAGGCCGGCGCCCTTGTCGACCTCGATCAGCTCGATGCCGCGGCGTTCCAGTTCCGCCCGCAGGACCTCGAACGGGAACTGCTTGTCGAACTTGCCGTAGCGGGCGCGGATCACCTTGCCCGCGGTCTTGTTCGGCTTCCGGCTCAGCCGGTGCACTTGGACCGTGAAATGGTGGCCCCACCAGCCGTTCCCGTCCGGCCGCTCCAGCCACGAGAACTCGACCAAGCCGTAGTCCCTGGTCATCGCGTCGTGCCAGTGGTTCTCCGCGTAGTCGCCGAGTACCTCGCCGATCTTCTCCGGCGGCAGCTGGGGGTCGAGCCCGAGCACCTCGCCGGTCTCCACCACATCCGCGAGAAAGGGCAAACCACGCATGATCCGCAACGCTAGCGGAGTGTCACTTCGTGCTCTGCTGAATTAAGGTCTCGGCATGTCCGTAACCCTGCGACCTGCGACTTCGGCCGACGCGCCCGCCGTCGCCAAGATCTGGCGCGACGGCTGGCGCGACGCTCATCTCGGCAACGTCCCCGACGGACTCGTCGAGGTCCGCACCGACGAGTCGTTCGCGACCCGTGCGTCCGAGCATGTCAACGAAACGGTCGTCGCGGTCGTCGGTGGGGTGCTTGCCGGGTTCGTCATGGTGATCGCCGATGAGGTCGAGCAGGTCTACGTCTCCTCCGAGCACCGGGGAGCCGGGGTGGCCGCGGTGCTGCTCGCCGCGGCAGAGCAGGTCGTCGTGCGCAACGGCCACAAGCGGGCCTGGCTCGCCGTTGTCGAGGGCAACACCAGGGCGCGACGGTTTTACGAGCGGCAGGGCTGGGTCGACGAGGGACCTTTCGATCATTACGCGCCGAGTGCCGATGGGCTGATTCTCGTGCCCGCTCATCGCTACGTGAAATTCGTTAGCAACGCGTAGTATCTGGGACGTGTTCACGACCAGGCCGGAACTCGCCGGTACCCACGGCATGGTGGCATCGACGCACTGGCTGGCTTCGGCCACCGGCATGGCGGTGCTCGAAGACGGCGGCAACGCCTTCGACGCGGCCGTGGCAGCCGGGTTCGTGCTCCAAGTCGCCGAGCCGCACCTCAACGGTCCCGGCGGGCAGGTGCCCGCGATCTTCGTGACCGCGTCGGATCGCACGCCCCGCGTCCTCGCGGGCCAGGGTGTCTCGCCGGCCGCCGCGACGCCGGAGCACTTCGCCGGACTGGGCCTCGATCTCATCCCCGGCTCCGGGCTGCTGGCCGCGACCGTGCCAGGCGCGTGGGACGGCTGGCTACTCATGCTGCGCGACCACGGCACGAAAAGCCTGCGTGACGTGCTCAAGTACGCGATCGCCTACGCCCGCGACGGCGTCCCGCTCGTCGACCGCGTCACCGAGACGATCGCCGCGGTGTCCGATCTGTTCCGCGACCACTGGACGTCGTCGGCCGAGCTGTGGCTGCATGCCCGTCCCGGCGAACTGCACCGCAACCCCGCGCTGGCCGCGACCTGGGAACGGCTGCTGCGTGAGGCCGAGTCCGTCAACGACCGCGACGCCCAGATCGAGACCGCGCGCCGTGCCTGGTCACGAGGGTTCATCGCGGAGGCGGTCGACGCGTTCAGCCGTCAGGCGTTCCGCGACGACTCCGGCCGCGACCACGCGGGCCTGCTCACCGCCGACGACCTCGCGAACTGGGAAGCCACCTACGAAGACGCGCTGATCACCGACGTCGGCGACTGGGGGCTGGTCAAGCTCGGCGCCTGGACGCAGGGACCGGCGTTGGCTCAGCAGGTGTTGCTGCTGGACGGTTTCCGCGACGAGCTGTCCTATGTGGACGGCGTGCCGACCGCGCGCACGGTGCATCTCGCGACCGAGTGCGCGAAGCTCGCGTTCGCCGACCGCGAGGCCTGGTACGGCGACACCGAGGTCCCGCTCGACCTCCTGCTCTCCGCCGAGTACACGGCCGCGCGCCGCGCGTTGATCAGCGATGAGGCGAGCGCCGAACTGCGGCCGGGCAACGGCGGTCGCCTGCCCGCGATCATCGAGAAACTCCGTGGCGCGCAAGCGGGTTCCGGCGCGACCGGTGAGCCGACCGTCGGCCCGCAGGGGCAGACGCGCGGCGACACCGTGCACATCGACGTCGTCGACGCCGCTGGCAACATGGTGTCCGCGACCCCGTCCGGCGGCTGGCTGCAGTCGAGCCCGACGATCCCCGAACTCGGCTTCTGCCTCGATTCGCGCGCGCAGATGTTCTGGCTCGAACAGGGCTTGCCCAACTCGCTGCGTCCCGGCAAACGCCCGCGCATCACGCTTTCGCCGTCAATGGCGCTGCGTCATGGCGAGCCGACGATCGCGTTCGGCACGCCGGGTGGTGACCAGCAAGACCAATGGCAGCTGTGTTTCTGGCTCGCCCACACGCTCGGCGGGCTGAACCTCCAAGAGGCCATCGACTCGCCTGCCTGGCACACCACGGCGTTCCCGAGCTCGTTCTACCCGCGCTCATGGACGCCCCGTGAGCTGGTCGTCGAGTCCAGGCTTGGCAAGTCCACAATGGACGAACTCGCCGAGCGCGGCCATCAGATCGTCGACGCGGGACCGTGGTCACTCGGCCGCCTGTCGGCCGTGTCCCGCGACCCGGCCACCGGCATCCTGCGCGCCGCCGCCAACCCACGGGGCGCGCAGGGTTACGCCGCCGGCCGCTAGGGCTTGCGCCAGAGCCAGAACTCGATGCCCTGGTCATCGGTGCAATCGGCGGTGTCGCCATACGGGTGGTTCTCGATCTCGCCCGGCTGCCCACCCTGCGCGCGAACTCGGTCGAGTGCGGCGTCCAGGTCATCGACGGCGAACATCAGCTTCCAGCCGACCTGACGTTGCCCGCCCCAGAGCCCGCCCGGGAGTCCAGGCCCTTCGAAGCCCCAAGCACCTTCGACACTGCCCGCCGAGAACTGCCAGCCGAGCACCGCGCTGTAGAACGTCTTCGCGAGCTTGTCGTCCGGGGCCTGGAACGTGAAGTACATGGCCTCGCCGTGCTTGGCAGGCTTCTGCCCTGGCGCGGTCGGCGCCGCTGCCTGCGACACCAGCCACCGCTGGCCGAAGGGGTCACGGAACGCCCCGCTCGTGCCATACGGCGACGCCGTCACCGGGCGGATCACCTCGGCGCCCAGCTCCACGGCCTTGTTGAAGCTCGCGTCCACATCGGACACCTCGACCCGCACCGACGCCCCACCGGCCGTCGAGGCGACATGCCCGATCTCGGGGTGCTCCTCGGCAAGCATCAGCACGGAATCACCGATGGCCAGTTCGGCGTGCCCGATCTTTCCGTCCTCCATGACGATCGGGTCGCCTCGCCGGGTGGCGCCGAACACCTCGACGTAGAAGTCAAGCGCCGCCCGCGCGTCGGAAACGGCGAGGTAGGGCGTGAGCGAACGGGTTTCGGCGCGCGACGGCGCCTCGGTCGTGGTCATGTCTTCTCCTCGCAACACGGCCTCGCGAAGCCGCGTCAGCAGCTCCTCGGCGAAGTCCGCGTCGGGTTCGATGGGCTGCGGAGGACGGCGAAGCGCGTCGAACGGATCAAGCATCGCTGCCCTCCTTCTCCTGATAGGCCTTCCGAAACGCCGTGCGCGCCCTGACCAGCAACGCCTCGGTCGCGTGCACGCCGCGTCCCAAATGCGCGGCGACCTCCGGCACGCCGAGCCCGTCGACATAGCGCAACGTCAGCGCGGACCGGTGATGCGGACCGAGCGTCGCGAGCGCCTGCCTGGCCAGCAGCGCGTCGAGCTCCTTGTCCCATGGATCAGTGACCTCGGGTTCACTGTCGTGGACGATCCGGAGCCCGCGGTCCTCACGTTCCTTGCGCCGCCAGTGATCGGCGAGCTTGTGCCGGGCGACACCGATCAGCCAGCCGATGCTGACCGGGGGCGCGTAGTCCTTGCGGCAGGCACTGACCGCGCCGAGAAAGGTCTCGGACGTGAGCTCTTCGGCCAGCGTGCGATCACCGCACCGCGACAGCAGGTACCCATAGACCTCCGGCAGCGCCGACTCGTACAGAGCCAGTAGCGCGAAGGCCGGGTCCCGATGCACCCGCGGTTCCGTCACACCCTCATCGTCGCTCGGGGAGCCCAATCTCCAACGGGTGAATCTCGAATTTTTCGAGCAGCGCGGGCTACGCACGTAAAGTGGACTAGGCCACATGGTAGTGTGGGGTGTCCGATCGCGGATCATGAGACAATGCCGGTGACGTGAGGAGACGCAGTGACGGCCCTTCCCGAACCGCAAGGACACCCGTGGCTCGCGATGCCCGATCACCTGCTGACGCTTGAGGAGTACCTGTCGCTGGGTGAGACCGAATCGGGTTACACCGAACTCGTAGAAGGTCGTCTCCACATGTCACCGAGTCCCCGGCGTGCGCACAATGTGGCTTCACTGAAGCTGGCCGTGCAACTGATTCCGCAGCTACCTGGCGACCTCGAGGTTGTTCAGGACATCGATATCGACCTTGGGGGCCTGGCCGGTAACGGGCTGGCGTTCTCCAGACGGCCGGACCTAGTCGTGGTGAGCAAGGCCGCGGGAGCGCGGCTTGACGCGGAAGGCGGGATATACAAGGCGTCCGAGGTCGTGGTGGTCGTCGAAATCGTGTCACCGGGTTCGAAGCGCACCGACTACGTCACCAAGCACGGCGAATACGCCGATGCGGGCATTCCGCACTACTGGATCGTCGACCTCGCTGATCGGGTGTCGCTCGTCGCGTGCCATCAGGCCGGGGTGTTCGGTTACCAAGACGCTCCCGCGGCGACCGGCACGTTCACCACCACCGAGCCTTTCCCGCTCAAGCTCGACCTCGACCAACTGGGCTCGTGAGCGTTGCGGGCGGTTATTAACGCCCGCAACGCTCACGACCCCTTACCCCCGCGGGTCGGGCAGTCGACGCGCGAACCACATGACCCCTGCGGTCAGCGCGGCTTGAAGCCCGATCACCGTCATGAACGCGTCGCGGACCCCGATTGAGCCGATCAGCGAGGCGAACAGGCTGCCCAAGGTCGCGATGCCCAGCGCCAGCGAAGCCTGCTGCGTCGTGGTCATCACGCCACTACCGACACCGGCGATCTCGGTAGGCACCCGCGAGAGCACGATCCGGAACAGCGTGGTCATCGCCAGTCCCTGCCCGACGCCTGCCAGCAACATCCCCGGCGCCAGGTCCAGCACGGTGATCGACGGCCAGGCCATCGCCACTGTCCCCACCAGCACCAGCAGCCCGAGCAGTTGGATCGCGGCGCCCGCCACCACGACCCGCTGGCCGTACCGCGTCACGAACCGGCTGCTGACCAGCGACATCGTGAAGAAGCCGACCGCCATCGGGGTCAGCGCCAGCCCGGACTTCAGTGGCCCGAAGTGCAAACCCTCCTGCAACGTCACCGCGACCACGAACATGAACGCACCGAACCCCGCGAAGAACGGCACTCCCACCAGCAGCCCGCGGCGCATCGACGGCATCCGCAGCACCGACGGCGGCAGCAGCGGCATCGCACCCGAACGCTCGATCCGCCGTTCCACCACCACGAAACCCCAGACGGCGAACGGGAACACGGCCAGCAGCACGATGCTCCACACCGGCCACCCCAGCGCACGCCCTTCCATGAGCGGAACCAGCAGCGAGAGGATCGAGACGCCCAGCAGTACAGTCCCGAGCCGATCGACGCCGTGCGGGTTCTCCGACCGGCTCTCCGGCAGGGTCTGCCGGGCGAGCCACAGTCCGACGAGGCCGATCGGCACGTTGACCAGGAAGATCGGCCGCCAGCCGGTGCCCCACAGATCAGCCGAGACGAGCAGTCCGCCGACCAGCTGGCCGACGACGGTCGAGATCCCGCCCATCGCGCCGTAAAGCCCCAGCGCCTTCGACCGGCTTTCCCCGGAGGTCGACGCCTGGATGATCGAAAGCACCTGCGGCAGCATCAACGCCGACGCCGCCCCCTGCAACGCCCTGGCCAGCACCAGCATGTCGACCGAAGGCGCGATCCCGCAGAGCAGCGAGGTCAAGGTGAACGCCATGAGCCCGATGAAGAACAGCCGTCGGCGGCCGTAGGCGTCCCCCAGGCGCCCACCCACCACCAGCAACAGCGCGTACGAAATGCCGTACGCCGCGACCACCAGCTCCAAGGTGGCGGTGGACGCGTGCAGATCGGCGTTGATCGTCGGCAGCGCGACGTTGACGATGAAGAAGTCGATGATCGGAAGTGCCGCCCCCAGCAGCACGGTGACCAGGCCAGCAGTGGACAGGCCCGGCCTGACTACGCGCGTTGGCGCGGCTTGAGTCAAGGTCATGGGTACTACGATCCGCTGCCTCGTAACCTGGTACCAGGAGTCTGATTATCCTGGTACTACGACTACCTGGCACCCGGCTCACGCGTGTGCGAACCTGAATACATGACCGTCGCCGTCCAGCGCCACGAGCTGGCGTCCTTCCTCCGCAGCCGCCGCGAGCGCATCACGCCGGACCAGGTCGGGCTGCCGCAGGGCGGTCGCCGTCGCACGCCCGGCCTGCGGCGCGAGGAGGTCGCGCAGCTCGCCGGTGTCGGGGTCACCTGGTACACCTGGCTGGAGCAGGGGCGCGACATCAATGCCTCTGAGCAGGTGCTCGAGGCCATCTCGCGCACGCTGCGGCTGGACCCGTACGAGCACACCCACCTGTTCACCCTCGCCGGCGCGCCCGAACCGGCCATCAAGACCGAGTGCCGGGTGATCACCCCTGCCATGCAGACGATGCTGACCCAGCTGGAGCCGCTCCCGGTCGCCGTCCGCAACGCGCGCTGCGACCTGCTGACCTACAACCGGTCCTACAACTGGCTGATGGGCGACGTCGACAGCCTCCCGTTCGAGGAACGCAACACCCTGCTGCAGTGCCTGACCAACGCCGAGTGGCGCAGCCGTCTGCCGGACTGGGAGATCAATCTGCCGAGGGTCATCGCCGGGTTCCGGGCCGCGATGGCCGAACATCTCACCGAACCGGCGTGGAAATGCCTGGTCAAGCGGCTGCGGGAGGAATCGCCGTTCTTCGAGCGCGTCTGGGACCAGCATGACGTCAGCTCCGAGCGCATCCTCACCAAGCGGTTCCTGCATCCCGACGTCGGCATGCTGCGATTCAACTTCGCGTACCTCTACCTCGGCCGCCGCTCGGAGATCGTGATGACGACCTATACCCCTGCGGATGAGGACACAGCGGGCAAACTGCCCATGTTCAGCTGAGGTGGAATACCGCACCTGACGTAGTACGAGAACCGCTTCTCGGGGGACGCTGTTGGCGCTCTACTCGGAGTAGTTTGCCTCCCGTGTGGAAGACAGTGCGCAAGGCGGACGCGATGACCGCGGTCATCGCGACCCTTCTCGTGCTTGCCGCGCACACCGGAGCCGCCAGGTGGCAGCCGGAAACGCATCGGCTCGACGCGTTCGCGTACCTCTGGCTTGCGGCGGCGGGACTGCCGCTGATCGTGCGGCGCCGCTTCCCGTTGACGGTCTTCCTCGTCTCCGGCGTGCTCGCCTGGGCGTACTTCGGGGTGCACTACTACGCGCTGGGTCCCGTGTTCGTGTTGCCGACCATCGCGCTGTTCGTGCTGACCAGGGTTCGTGGCTGGGTCGTCGCGAGCATCGCCGCGGGGTCGCTGATCACCGCCGGCTGGATCGCCTACGTCATAACCGGCGGCGCGCTCATCCCGGACATGCGTGGCGTGGTGGTGCTGGTGCTGGCGAGCGCGGTGATCGGGATCGGGACCGCCGTGCAGAACCGGGTGGCCGTCATCGCCGCGAACCGCGAGCGGGCCTCCGAGCAGCAGCAGCGGATGGCCGAGCAGGAACGGCTGCGGATCGCGCGCGAGGTGCACGACGTCGTCGCGCACAGCCTGGCGATGATCAACGTGCAGGCCGGTGTCGCCGCGCACGTCGCCGATCGGCGGCCGGACCAGGCGAAGGAAGCGCTGATCAACATCAAGGAAGCCAGCGCTTCGGCGCTCAAGGACCTCCGCGCGACCGTGGCACTGCTGCGCGGTGGCGAGGACAGGGCACCGGCGCCGAGCCTGCGCCAGATGTCGGAGCTGATCGAGCGTGCCCGTGCCACCGGGCTTGACGTGCGGGTTCACGGTGAACCCGGCGAGCTGCCCGCGCCGGTCGACGGCGCCGCCTACCGGATCTTGCAGGAGTCGCTGACCAACGTTGTGCGCCATGCCAACGCTCCGACGAAGATCGATGTCCATTTCGGACAACAAGACCTCCAATTCCAGCTCGTCGTCAGGGATGATGGGACGGGAGCGGTTCAGCCGAAACCCGGGCACGGCCTGCGGGGCATGGGTGAGCGGGCGGCGGCGCTCGGCGGGCGGCTCACGGCGTCCGTTGTAGACGGCGGGTTCGAAATCAAAGCCGAGTTACCGATCGAGGGGGCGCCATGATCCGCGTTCTGCTGGCCGACGACCAGGTGCTGGTGCGTGCTGGATTCCGCGTGCTACTCGAGACCGAAGACGGCTTCGAGGTCGTCGGTGAGGCAGGCAACGGTGAAGAGGCGGTTGCGATGGCCACCGAGTTCAAGCCCGACATCGTCGTCATGGACATCCGGATGCCCGGTGTCGACGGCATTGAGGCCACCCGCAAGATCACCTCGAACCCGGACCTCGACCACGTGAAGGTCCTCGTACTGACGACCTTCGACGTCGACGAGTACGTCTACGACGCGCTGCGCTCCGGCGCCAGCGGGTTCCTGCTCAAGGACACCGAGCCGGTCGAGCTGCTCCGCGCGATCAAGGTGGTGGCCGACGGCGACTCGCTGCTCGCGCCCACGGTGACCAGGCGGCTGATCGCGGAGTTCGTCGGCAGGCCGGAGAACCGGCAGATCGACACCAGCGCCGTCCGCGAGATCACCGACCGCGAGCGCGAGGT
The DNA here is from genome assembly GCF_042734395.1 of Amycolatopsis sp. NPDC059657. Classification (NCBI taxonomy): domain Bacteria; kingdom Bacillati; phylum Actinomycetota; class Actinomycetes; order Pseudonocardiales; family Pseudonocardiaceae; genus Amycolatopsis; species Amycolatopsis sp. NPDC059657. The sequence continues at coordinate 116,184 of NZ_JBHWEB010000005.1, forward strand.
GCTCGCGCTGGTCGCAGGCGGGTTGTCCAACGACGAGATCGCCAACCAGCTGGTCATCTCGTCGGCGACCGCGCGCACGCACGTCAGCCGGATCATGACGAAGATCGGGGCCCGCGACAGGGCCCAGCTCGTGGTGCTCGCCTACGAATCAGGACTGGTCACCCCGCGCGGACGCTAGGGCCTTCTCAGCTGCAGCGCCACGCGGACGATGAAGACGACGGCGAGCACTGCGACCACGACGATCTCGAATGTCATCGCGACTCCTCAGTCATGTCAGCAGATGCTCTGCCTCAAGGACGCCTGACTGTGGGACGTGGTCGCACTCAGAGGCCTATGTCACCCTTTTGGACTAACGGCGGCCCAGGCTCGCCTCGGGTCCAGATCGAGCGGACGCGGGTCGGGGTCGGGGCGCAGCCGGCGCAGCAAAAGCTGCTGGACCAGCGCGGATCGGTGTTCGCCGCGCGCCACCTGAAGCCAGAAGAGGTGGTCTTCGAGGCCTTCGAGCAGCGGCTCCTCGGTCCAGCCGCCCAGCGTGTCGATCAGTGATCGCCGCACCAGGTAGCCGCTGCCGAGATAGGGGAGCGTGCGCAGGCGCCGTTCCTCCGGCGGCAACGCGCCGACCAGGCCGTCGACCGGATCGCCGACCGGTGCGTGCACGACGTCGACGCCGTCTGCCGCCGCGACGAACCGTTCCAGCAGATGCCTGGACGCGCGCATGCCGCCGTCGAGCACGAGCAGCATCGACGCCGACGAGCGCTCCAACAGAATGTTTCGCGTGAAACCACGGCCCAGTGGCCGCTCGTTCAGCAGCAGGTCATACGGCCGGGGTGCGGGCCAAGGGGAGACGCCGTCCTCGCCGACGAGGACCCGCCTCGGCAGCACGGTGCCGGTCAGCAGGTCCGTGACCAGGTCATCCGGGTCGACCTCACCGGGACGCCGCACGATCAGCACGTCGATATCGGCGTGCGCGGAGTCCGCGAACAGATGCGAACCCGAGGCCGGCACCCAGCGCCGCTCGGCGAGCCGTCGCGCGGCCGCCGCCCGCTGCGCGAGCTGACCGGCCTGCGCCGTCGCCCGCGCGGTGACCGGCGTGCCCATCGACCGGTCGCCCGCGAAGCGCGCGTCCCAGGACGGCGTGTCGATGGCCATCGCGTTCTCCGGCGAGCGCAGGCTCGCCGCGTGCGCCCGCGCCGCTTCCACGCTGACTGCCGGAGTGGTGCCGTTGACCAGCGAAGACGCCAATTCGATCAGCATGCGGGCCGAACCGGCGATGTCGAGTGTCTTCACGAACTCGTACGCGGCCATCCGCAGATGCCGCTCGCGCTCGGGCTCCGCGGCCATCGCCGCCGCGACCGCGCCGAGCGAGTCCGGCCTGGCGATCACCAGGTGCTCACCGGGGATCATCGGCTCGACGTCGATCGACGTCTCGGTGATGACCACACAGCCGTTCGACATCGCTTCGAGTGTGCGCACCCATTCGAGGGTCTGCTTCTGCTCGCGGTGCAGGTTGAGGATGAACCGCGATGCGGCGAGATGTTCGAGTTTCGCCTTACCCGGCAGGAAGTCGACGCGCGCGGTCGCCATCATCTCGTGCGGCGGCGTCAGCAGCCGGGTACGCAGGCCCGCGAGGTCGCGGGCGTACGAGGCGAGCAGTTTCGACCGGCGCCGCTCGGCCGTGGCGAGGTAGGTGACGTCGATGTCGCGCGTGCTCTCGGGGTCGCCGCCCCAGAGATCCCACAGCGGGCTGTAGCCCAGCTGGAAGTGCTCGACCTTGATGCCGCGGCGGCTCAGCTCGGCCGTCGAGTCGTGGTTGATGTCGACGGCCCCGCCCAGGCCCTGCACCAGCGCGGCATTGCGCTCGAAGGTGTCCGTGCCGGGGTGCTCGACGCAGAAACCGATCGTGCGGCGGCACTGCTCGGCGCTGGGGAAATCCGCGTCCGGCGCGACCACGAAGTACTCGTGCGGGACGACGACGTAGACCGTGTCGGATTCGGCGTCGGGAAACCGGCCGACGGCCGTCCGCGCGCGCCCGCCCGCCGAACGCACCGCGTCCGCGACGACCTCGAGCAGCTCTTCCATGAACGCCGAGCCACCCTCGGCGGAGACGAAACAGAGATCAGCGCTCACGGCCGGTCCATCTTCTTGCGGACCGCACGCAGCGGCGCGGTGACGCGCCAGCTGACCGTGCGGTGCGTCGCGTCCAGCTCACGGGCCATTTCGGCGGCGCGGCGCTCGGCTTCGAACAGGCGCTGACGCTCGGGCGTCAGGTCACCGGTGACGTCGAAGCCCGTCGCCTCGGAGCCGCCTGCGGACAGCACGAGCTCGGCGTCCAGCAGCGCGAGGCGCATCTTGTCGCGCTCTTCGCGCGTCGCGGCCAGCTCAGCGCGCAGCGAAGCGCGCTCCTGGCGCAGCACGGCCAGGTCGGCTGCCAGCGCCTCGGCGCGGTCGGAGATCTCCTTGTGCTCGGCGCGGAGCTTGGTGATCTCTTCGTGCTCAGACATGGTGACCCCCGGCGAGTTCGGTCAGGATGTGGGAAAAGTCGCGGGCGTAACCGGACGGGTCGAGCCAGGGTTCGAGCTTCTCGTATGCGGCCTTCGCCATCTCGCGCCTGCGCGCGGGCGTCGCGTCGAGCGCGCGCAGCAGCGCCGCCGCGAGCGCGTCGACGTCGTTGGTCTCGAAGAGCCATCCGGTCTCGCCGTCGGTGATCATCTCGCGCGCCCCGAACACGTCGGTCGCGGCGACCGGCACCCCGCAGCACACGGCTTCGAGGATCGACCGCGGCAGCGACTCGATGTCCGAGCTGTTCACGAACAGGTCGGCGGCCTGGATCCAGCGCAGCGGGTCCGGGGTGACGGGGATCAGGTTGACCACGTCCTCCAGCCCGGCGCGCTCGACGGTGTCCTCCAGCGCGAGGCCGTACGGCGACGGGTGGTGCCCGACGATGTTCAGCTTGGCGTTCGGGTGGAGCTTGTGGATGCGCTGCATGGCGCTGATCAGCGGGCCGTTGCCCTTGCGGGACTCGACGATGCCCAGGTTGATCATGACGAAGTCGTCCGGCGAGAAGCCCAGCGTCTGCCGGGCCTGACGCCGCGTCTCACCCCGCGTGCGGCCCTTGAACTTGTGCATCGGCGTGCCGTAGCGGACGGTCTGGCACCGCTCCGGCTTGCTGTAGGGCAGGAACATCTCGCGCGTGGCGTCCGCGACGAAGAGCAGCTTGTCGACCTCGCCGAGCGCGCTCACCCAGCGCTGCCAGACCGCGTGCGGCGGCTTCGCCGGTCCCCAGTTCTGGTACGCGAACGTCGGCAGCTCGAAGCTCTCGTGGATCACCCAGGCGGTCGGCAGACCGGCACGCTTGGCCGCATCCGCGCCGACGAACCCGCCGAGCGTGTTGACCAGCGCGACCCCGGCGCCGGAGCACTTCGCGAACCGGGCCATCTCGGCGACGTGGCCTTCGTAACCCGGCACGGTCTGATAGCGGTAATGCGTGGTCACGTGCACGGGGATGCCCAGCTCGGCACAGTCCGCGCGCAGCGGGCCGTCGGTCTCGCTGACCAGGCTGATCTGCCAGTCGTGCTCCTTGACCATGCGGGTCAGCAGCTCCTGTAGCCACAGCTGACCGCCACCGACGCCGAGGCTGTGCGTGAACACCAGCAGATGCTTCGGGTCGGTCTGGACCTGCACGCGCGCCATCGCCTTGGCGGTGTCACCGGCCAGCTCGTCGGCGAGTTCGGCGTCGTCGAGGTCGGCTTCGGGATTGCGCAGCAAGAACGGCCGCTTGGCCGAAACCCACTCGCCGACACCGTCGGTCCGATAGCGGACGCGTATCGAGAGGTTCCGCTCCTCGCCTGGCTCGATGTCGATCGGCACCCAGGCTTCGAAACCGCTGACCCCGGCGTCGTCGAAGGCAGGGAACTCTTTGGCGACGTCCTCACGCGGCAGCCGCGTGCGCGCGCGGATGGTCCGGCCGCCCTCGACCATGACCTCGACCAGGCTTGGCGCGCGGCCATCGAGCAGTGCCCAGCCGGTCACGTAGACGACCCGGCCCTCGGACACTTTCGTCGTCTTCGGCGCTTCGAGCTCGCCGAGCCACAATGGCTCTTCACCAGGCAGAACGCCGACGAAGAACGGGCATTCGGTCAGCGTCTCGCCGGTCGGGCCCTCGACGACGACCTTCTGCGCGCCGGACGGCACCCAGCTGCTCGGCACCGCGCGGAACCCGAGCGCGCCGGCAGGCGCGCCGGGGCACGGCTCGGGGTGCAGGTTCGCCTCGACCTCGCCGAATTTCACGGTGACGTCGTCGACCCTGCTGACCCCACTCGTCCAGCCGCGTAGCTCGAAGAGATGGCCGACCGGCCGGTCCGGCGGCAGGATGCCGGCGGTGTAGAGGGTCATCATCTTCCTAGCTTGTCAGGTCCACGTGCTGGTCGAGTGCGTTTTCAGGAAGCGGGGAACGGCGTGAGCGTCTTCTTGACCGCTCGCTGGTAGCTGCCGCTCAGCGCCTTCTCGTCCTCGATCTTGTCGGTGGGGAACTGCTGGTCGATGCTGACCCGGATGACGTTGTCGCCAGAGACCCAGGTGCCGCGGTAGATACCGGAAGTGTCGCCGGTCTTCTTGTGCAGCGAGACCGACTCCGGCATCTCCGGCAGCGGCTCGGAGATCAGCGTGAAGCCGTTGTTCGCCTGGTACGCGCGCAGCTGCTTGAGCAGCTCGGTCGCACCGGCGGCGCTGCCGACCGGGATGACCATGACCGAGATCTTCGCCGGCTGCGGGCCGAACTCGTCCGGCTGCTTCTGCGAGCCCTTCCAGGCGACCTCTTTGACGCCCGCGGCGGTGAGAATGTCGACCTCGCCCTGCTCCAGCACGCTCGTGCCGACGAGCTGGCCGACGCCGAGCACGTTGTTCTTCGGATCAGGCTCGCCGCTCGGGTTCGGGATCTTCTCGAGCAGGAGCTCCATCGGCGACTTCGGCTTGGGCGCGGGCGAAGGCTGCGAAGTCGGGGCCGGAGCCGCGGTGCTCTCCTGCGTGTCGGTGGTCCCGCCCGGCTTGAACAGGAAGTAACCGCCGATGCCGAGACCGGCGAGCACGAGCAGCGCGACCACGACCATCACGGCGATCTTGCCGCCCTTGCCACGGCCGGTGCGGTCCTCGAAGACCTCGGGGCCCTGCTTCACCCATTCGGAGCTGCCTGCGGGCGCGATCGGCGGGAAGTCGGAGCCGCCCCACGGCGGCGCGACGTCCTGGTCGGGCGCGTTCCAGGCAGGCTGCTGCTGGTACTGCTGCGGCTGCTGGAAACCGCCTGCGGGGGAGTGCGGCTGCTGGAACCCACCGGCGGGCGAGTTCGGCACGACCTGGGTGCGATTCGGGTCGGCGTGTTGCTGCTGCCAGGAGTTCACGACCTGCGTGCGCTCCGGCGCGACATCCGCGCTCGACACGATCTGCGTCGACTCCGCGTTCGGCTGCGGCGGGTTGACCGGCGCGATGATCTGCGTCGAGTCGGCAGAGGGCTGCGGCGGGTTCTGCTGGTTCTGCTGAGGGGCCTGCGGCTGCTGATACTGCTGCTGCGCGGGCTGCTGCGGCGCCTGCGCCTGCTGCTGGCCGGAGTCGCCGTACGCGACGGCTGACGACAGCACCTGGTCACGGCGGACGCGGTAGTCGTCGGCGGAGAGGCGGCCCGATGCGAGCTCCTCGTCCAGATTGCGCAGTTCCTCCTGCCAGGACAAGGCAAGCCCCCTTATCTTTTAGTGCCCAGACGGCGCACTCCCGGCCGTCGTGATACCACTTAGTACGGTGACGTGAGCATTGTGCACGTCGACGCCGTGGCGCGCAGGCGCGGGTCCAATCGTGACCTGCTACTTCCCCGGCAGTGTTTTCTGGATCTCCGCGACCGTCTTGGCCAGCCGCTGGTTGAGCGCGGCGGCGTTCCCGTTCAGGTCCTGCGAAACCCACGTCGTCACCGCGAGAGCGCCGGAAACGTACCCGGTCCCGCTCATCTGGCCGTTGGCGTTCTTGCCGGTCAGCGCGGACAAAGCGCCGACCTTCTGCTCCTTGAGCCCGCTGCTGAGCGAGTTGTCGTGCAGGTATTTGAGTATCGCGGCGGCGTCGGCCGGGTTCTTCGCCGGAATGACCAGTATCAAGTACCCGTTCGAGCCATCGGCCGAGCCACGGAAGACCACATCGGTCACCCCTTTGGTCTCGAAGAACTCGGCGGCTTCCTTCGAGTAATGCCCGAGCTCGGCGCCCTTCGCGACGGACATGATCGAGTTGTCCTTGTCGGGCGTGCCTGGCAGTACGGGCAGCTTGTCCTCGAGCGTCGGCTCCTTGACGGTGTTGCCCGGGGCGCTGCTCGTCGGCACCGCGGGCACCGGACTGGGCACGGGCGGCGCGGCCGTGTCCTCGGTCTTGCCACTGTCGAACCACCACACCCCGCCCACGATCAAGGCGAGCACCAGCAGCACCCCGACCGCGAGAAAAGCCCACACCGGCTTACGCCTGTTCCTGGGCGGCGCGGGCCGGAACCCCTCATCAACGGGAGGCGGCGGCGGAGCCGCGTGCCGAGGCGCCGCGAGCGGCGGAATCGGCTGCACGGCGGCATGCACGATGGTCGGCTGGTCGAACGGGTTCGGATACGCGATCGCCTCGGTCTGCCGCTGATCGGCCGGGCTGGGCGCGGTCGTCCGCCGCCCATTGGTCAGCGCCTCGTGCAACGGCGCCTCACGCTTCGGCGGCGCGGTCCTGGGAGCGTCAAGCCCCGGATTGGCGCTCTGCCACCCCTGCTGCCGCCCACCGGCAGGCCGCCGCAACGGCGAAGCGACCGGCGAAGCCGTCCCCCCACCGGACGCACCCGCCAGCAGCTCATCACGGAGCTTCCGGTGCTGATCATGACTGAGCTTGCCGGCAGCCAGTTCGGCATCCAGCCGTCGCAGCTCTTCCTGCCAGCTCATGGGAACCCCCTGCCCTCGTGGGGCCACAGTGTTACACGGCGCTTCAGGCACGCGAAGCGGTCGGTTCCGCGGCGTGCGCCAGCAGTATGTCGTGCCTTGGCCCCGGGCGACACGGTCCTTTTCCCGCCAGGCGCAGCTCGCGGAGGCGGCGCGGATGACCCAGCCGGCGATCGCCCGGTTCGAAGCGGGTGGCACGGTGCCGACGATCCCGGTCCTCGAGCGGCTCGCCAATGCCTTGGGTGCTGAGCTGACCGTGCGGTTGTCGCCGCGATCATCGGCGGCGTGACCCGAGGTCAGTCCGTGGCCTTCGGATGCGCCGTACTGGCCAGAACCAACCACACGATGCGCCGTTCGTGATCAGGGCAGTACCAGATCCGCCCGCCGGCGGTCACTTCGTACTGCCACTGTTCGAACATCTTGCCGCCGATTTCCGAGGTGGCGAACCGAGGTCGTCGCTGAGTGGCTCGGAAAGCCGCTGCGCGAGCTTCGGATCGGCATGGATCGCGGCGGTGCTGCGCCACTCCCTGACCGTCTGCTCCAGCACTGACCATTCCCCCAACTCCGCGGACGCTTGAAAGGCCCTGGCGAAGTCGGACACGAACTGCGTGCGCTCCTCTTCGGGGAGCACGTCGACCCAGGGAAACTCGTCGAGCAACGCCTTCGCCGCGATACCGGCAGGCAGGTGAGCCAGCACGTTCCGGAGCGCCCGCGCTGCGGAAACAGCGCCCGCTGCCGCCAAACTTGCCCGGTCTTCCCTGGTGAGCAGCAGCGCGGCACCATCGCGGCGCCGAACCCGCACGTCGCCGTTGTCGGCGAGCGCGGCGACGCTCTTCGGGTCGCGCTGGAGCTCGCTCCACTGCACTTCGGTAGTCACCTCTCAATTCTGAACTTTTTCAGAAGTCTCCGCATGACTAGCTGACCCACCGCTGACCAGAGTCGGCTTCGAGACGAGCGGGTGGCCGGAAACGGACGGTTCAACAGACCTTCGTACGTAGCCCGGCGATGATCGTCGCTGCCACGCTCTGCTTATGAGAGTTCTCGCTACGTTGACAGCAGGCCTGTTGATGGTTCTCACCGTCCAAGGCACCGCCACCGCAGCCCAGAGCACTGAGCAGCCCGCGCTTTCCGCGGCCGAGAAGAACGTCAAGCTACGTAACACGTTGCCCGGCACCGAGCGGGCGATCTCGATCGCGTTCGCCGAGTACGGGCGTAAGGACGTCGCGTTCGTGAGCGGCGAATTCGGCTTGAAGACCTTTGATGTGAGTGATGTCGAGCATCCGAAGTTCCTCGATCACCTGACCAAGCAGGAGATGGCGCTGCCGGGTGACGACCCGAGCCAGCGCTTCTGGGAGAACGAGGATGTCAACGTCGACCCGAAGCGCAAGCTGGTCTTCCTCGCCCGCGAGGTCAACTCGTTCGGGCGGAAGCTGCCGGGTGACCGGCCGACGGGGAACTACCTCGTGTCGGCCGTGGACCCGGCGAACCTGGAGCTGCTGAGCTTCCATCGCCAGAACACCGGGCACACGACCACGTGTATCAACGACTGCCAGTACCTGTGGACGGCCGGGCTGGACCGGTCGGACGCGAAGACCGGGCGGATCTTCGTCACCGATATCCGCGATCCGCGCAACCCCAAGGAGTTGCCGGTCTCCGTCGATGTCCGTGGCACTCCCGGCCAGGGCAAGATCACGCACGATGTGCAGGTCGACGCGCTGGGCATCGCCTGGGTCGCGGGTGACGACGGCACTCGCGGCTACTGGACCGACGGCTGGCACAAGGACCCGCTGACCGGCAAGGTGCGCTGGGCGACCGCGGCCGACCCGGTCCCGTACGCGGGCGGCGCCGTGCCGAAGATCGACATGCCGACCTCGTTCACGCACAACTCGTTCCGCCCGGTCGGCCGGACGCTGGCCGACGGTCCGAAGCCGTCGGCGGCCAACCCGCCCGGCAGCCTGCTGCTGCACACCGAAGAGGCGTTCGGCTCGTCGACGTGCAAGGACCAGGGCCGGTTCGTGATCTCGTCGCTCAAGGGCACCGAGCACGGCGAAGGCTGGGGCAGCAAGCCCGCCGAGATGAAGACCGTCGGCGTGTGGAGCCCGGACGACCAGGAAGGCACCATCCCCGGCGACGTCACCTGCTCCGCGCACTACTTCGACGTGCAGAAGCGGATCGTCGCCTACTCCTGGTACGAGCAGGGCACCCGGTTCCTCGACATTTCGAACCCTGCCAAGCCGATTCAGATCGCCTACTGGCGACCGGAAGCCGCCGTCTCGTGGGCGCCCTACTGGCACAAGAACAACGTCTTCATCGCCGACCTCCAGCGCGGCGTGGAGATCGTTTCGCTCACGAAGGGCGCTTATGACGCGCAGGACAGCGGAACCAACGTCCAGCTCGTCTCGACGCCCGGCAAGGCGAAGCCCGGAAAGCCCGCGCGGCAACGCCTGCCGCTCGTGCCCGACCCGGACTTCGGCTGGGCCTGCCCGATGCTCGCCCACCGCGAAGGCGGCTGCTCGCCAGGCGCCTGCTGCTGACCGCTGGGGAGCCCTCGTTTCGATGAGGGCTCCCTCTCGTCGGTACGGTCAACGTCGTGAGTCAGAGTGCGGCGCACGCAGACGCCTTCTTCCGCGACATCGCGCGTACCGGCGTCGTCTGGCAGGTCCGAGACGACCAGGGTTCGCCGTCGCCGGTGAACGACAGCGGTCTTCGCGTCCTGCCGTACTGGTCCACCCAGGCGCGAGCGGCACGGGCCGCGAAGGTGTGGGGCGGCGGACTCAAGCCAGCGTCGCTCCCGCTGGCTCATTGGGTCGAGCGTGAACTCGCGGGCATCGAGAAGGACGGCTTGCTCGTCGGCCTCAATTGGTCGGGCCCGGCCATGACCGGCTTCGCGTTGACCGCGGGCGAAGTGCTCGCGCGGCTGTCCGGCTGACCGTTTTACAAATGGATACGGGTATTGACAGAGGATCACTCGATCGTGTGGGTCTGTACTCGCGAAGGCATCGACCGACCGTCCGATATCTACTGATCGGATTCGTCGAACAGGTCTGAATCGGCCCGTTGACCAGCGGTTTCCGTTCCATTCGACACTGCCGGAAATGTGCTCGGGTCGCTGAATCGCCGAGGATTTCGGCTGCTTAGCCTTACGGCCTCGAAAGGGGCTGGCATGAGACTCGTCGCGGGTAGGTACGCGGTGCTCGGCGAGCTCGGCCGTGGCGGCATGGGCGTCGTCTGGCGGGCCGAGGACCGGGTGCTGGGGCGGCAGGTCGCGCTCAAAGAGCTGCAGACGCCGCCGGGCACGACGCCCGCGCAGATCGAGCGGGTGATGCGCGAGGCGCGCACGGCCGGGCGGTTGAACGACCCCGCCGTCGTGACCGTCTACGACGTGGTCGCCGAGCCAAAGGCGACCTACATCGTGATGGAGCTGGTCAGCGCACCCACCCTCGATGACCTGCTCGAACGCGGTGGCGCGTTGCCGGGCAGCCGGGTCAGCGAACTCGGGCTCAGGATTCTCGGCGCGCTCGAGACGGCGCACGCGGCGGGGATCGTGCATCGGGACGTCAAGCCCAGCAACATCATGGTGCTGCCGGGTGACCGCGTGAAGCTCGCCGATTTCGGGATCGCCCGCGCGATGGACGATCCGGGGCTGACGCAGTCCGGCGGCGTGATGGGCTCGCCCGGTTACATGGCGCCCGAGTTGTTCGCGGGCGCCAGGCCGACGCCCGCTTCGGATCTCTGGTCGCTCGGGGCCACGCTCTATCACGCGGCCGAGGGGCGCGCGCCGTTCGAACGTGAGACGACCGCGGCTGTCCTGCACGCGATCATGTACGAGACGCCGGTGCTGGAGCACACGACCGGCGCGCTCGCGGCGGTCATCCGCGGCCTGCTCGCGCAGGCGCCGGAAGAACGCATCGACGCGCGGCGGGTGCGGGATTTGCTCACCGGGAAGGCGGTGATTCCCGTCGAGCCGCCGACCGTCTACATCGAACCGGTCAAGGCCGCGGAAGCCAAGCCACGACGGCGGTTCGCGCTCGCCGGTATCGCGGTCGCGGTGGTCGCCGCGTTGGCGGCGATCTACTTACTGAGGCCTGACAACGAAAAGCAAGCCATCGCGGCACCGGAGCCGACCACGGAAGCCGTCACCACGCAGACCACGGTGCCCAGCAAGGCGAAAGCCAACGCGTCGTCGACGGAAGCCGCCGAGTCCACTGAGGACAGTGCGCCGCCCTCCGGCGCCGCCGGGCCGGCAGGCGAGAATCCGTCAGAGGCACCCAGTCCGTCGGCGTCCAGTGCCGCGCAACCGGAGCGGAAGCTGGTGCCGCTGACGCGCTACCGCGCCGAGCGCGGGCATTCGACCGCCAGCCGCAAGGTGCAGGCGCCGAAGGGATTTTCCGCGGACGGCGCACTCGGCGCCGTGGTCGCCAAGGCCGAGCCCGGCACCGCGAAGCTCTTCGCCTGCAAGGCGAACAATGACGACGATTGGTTCACCGCGATCGGCGGCTGTGCGGGCCAGGAGACGCTCGGGCAGCTCGGGTTCATCTTCACCGCGCCGCCCGCGACGGGCACCGCGCAGCCGCTCTACCGGTGCAACGCGGGCAACGACCATTTCGACTCGCTGAGCGCGGGCTGCGAGGGGAAAGCGCAGGAGACGATGCTCGGATACGTGCTCATTTCGGCGTAGGTCCATCCGGGTACTTGCGCTCGTCGCTAACGTGTGCGGGATGAGTTATGACCTCAACTTCGTTCGCAGAGAGCCGGGCCAGTCCTGGGATGAGGCCTTCGAGGAGATGGCGGAGAACGCCGCCTCTGGCCCGCTCTCGGCGAAATGTGCCGCACAGTGGGACCGCATCTTCGCGGAGGCGACCACGCTGCTGGGCACTCTCAAGCAGTCCGACGACGGCGATTCCCGCGAGCTCACCCACGAGCCGACCGGCATCCAGCTGACCTTCTCCGATGGCGACGTGACCATCACCGTTCCCCATTGGCACCAGGGTTCCGCCGCCACCAAGACGAAGGTCGACGTCTACGCGCTGGCCGACATCGTCGAGCGGGAAACCGGCCTGGAGGGCTACGACCCCCAGCTGGACCAGCCACTTTCGGAATTGCGCGCCGTTTCCGCCGGGTAACCGAGTGTGACGGTGGCACCGACCACAAAGATCAGTTTCGCAGCCTTTACAGTGACTGTACGCAGACGCGTAAACGGGCCGTTTCGTGTTCCGCGAAGCTCTCACCCGTCTATCCGGCCGAGTATCAGAGGTCGCTCGTGAATCCAGCCTGGGAACAAGTATCGAGGGTCGTCGACGAACCCGCGTGGTACTGGGTGTACGACAAACTCCGCTTCTGGCCGAGTACTTTTCCGCACGCCTGGCCGGGTTTCGCCGAGCCATCACCTTCGGTCACGTGGGACCTTTCGGCGAGTGACGCCGACCGCGGGTCGGCGGAGTTCCGCCTCGGGCCGAACTCGATCGAGGCCGACGAAGTCAACCGGATCGCACTGCACGCGCTGCGCGACTGCGTGAAGCTCGACGAGTGGGTGTGGGTGCTGCACTGGCAGCACCAGTCGTACAAGTTCTATCCGCACCGGATGGGCGAAGGCCAGCAGTGGCCGGTCTCGGTGTTCCCGCAGGGTGACTATCACCTGTTCCTCGCGTCGGACTACCGGTTCGGCACGCTCGGGCATCCGTGGGAACGTTCGCTGTGCGTCTACGGCAAGGATTTGACGACCGCGTTCGAGCGGCACGGCAAGGAGAAGTTCACCAAGGAGCTGCGCCGCGACGGGACCGCTCTCGATAGTGAATCCACCGCACGCCTAGGCTCTTGACGTGTACGAATACCACGGCTGGGTGACACTGCAAGCGACCTCGTCGGGCGACGACGACCCTTCGCTGCTCGAGCGCATCGTCGAACGCGTGCACCGCGCGGTGCGTGACTTCGGCGAGCTGGACGTCGTCGATCTGCAGTGGATCAACGGAGTCCCGCAGCTGCACCTCGGCGGGCTGGCCAAGCACGGCGCGACGTTCGGGCCGGATCTGCTCGACCTGTACACCAGGGTCGGCGAGCTCGCCCCTGGTTCCTACGGGCTGCTGCACGTCTGGGACGACCAGGACGAGGACCACGACAACGACTTCCGCGTGCACCGCATGGCGCGCGGCCAGGTCACCGAACTCGCCGACCAGCACCTCTCACCGGTCGCGCCGACGGTCATCGACGGGTATCCCGAATTCGACTCGTGACCGGCTTTTGAGTAGCCGTACTCAAGACACCGCGGTCGCCGTGGCCGAACTTTGAGCACATGACCAAAACCGTGCCTTCGAGTTCGCCCACGACGACCGCGTTCTACGCACAGGCGGCACTTTCGTTCGGTCTCGCGCTGGTCGCGGTGACCGCGGGCATCATCTATCTACCCGTCAGCGGCTGGGTGCGTGCCTTCCTCGCGGTCGGCATGCTCTACCTGGTGACGTCGGCGTTCACGCTGGCGAAGGTGATCAGGGATCGCCAGGAGGACACCTCCGTCACCAGGCGCATCGACCAGGCCAGACTCGACAAGCTGCTCGCCGAGCATGATCCGTTCAAGGAAACCGTCTAGCGGCGCGGCACGTGCGGCCGCCGTCCCGGCTCCTGCCACGGCGGCTGCTGGTCCGTGCCGGGGAAGACCGGCGCGGGCAGATTCGCCGCTTCGTACTTGGACAACGTGAGCGGACCGCTCGTGTCCGGCAGCGTCGGCGGCTGCGCCTTGTGGTCGTCGAAACGGAACGCCGACGTCAGATCGCCGAACGTCCGGCGACGCCACGCGCTGATGTTCGGCTCCGCCACCCCGGTGACCTTCTCCAGGAACTGCAGCACCGACGTGTGGTCGAAGTTCTGCGAGCACACCCAGCCGCCCGCGGTCCACGGCGAGACGATGATCGCGGGCACCCGGTACCCGGCGCCGACCGGCAGCCCGTTGCCTTTGGTGCCGCCGGGTGAGGTCTTGGTGACGAACTCGCCTGGCGTGCCCGCCGGCGGAGTCGGCGGGACGACGTGGTCGAACAGCCCGTCGTTCTCGTCGTAGTTGAGGATGAACGCGGTCTTCGCCCAGAGATCCGGGTTGGCCGCGATGGCGTCGATCTTGCTTGCGACGAACGCGGCGCCCTCGGCTGGTGTGTAGTTCGGGTGCTCCGACGCCGTCGACGTGCAGATGATCCATGAGACCTTCGGCAGCTTGCCGTTGCGCGCGTCGTACTCGAACTGGCCTTCCGGGCGGTGCGTGAGGCCGTTGACCGCGAGCGGCGAGCCGGCGGGCGCCTGGCGGAAGGCGGCGAACTGCTCGAGCATGTTGCAGCCGTAGGTGTCGGCCTGCTCGTAGACCTTCCAGCTGACGCCTGCCTCTTGCAGCCGCTCGGCGTAGGTCTTCCAGGTGTAGCCGCCGGCGGGCGCCTTGTTGTCGAGGATCGGCCCGCCGTTCTCGCCGTCAGGGTCGACGGTGCCGGTCATCCACATCATCCGGTTCGGCCAGGTCGGGCCGAAGACCGAGCAGTGGTAGGCGTCGCAGATCGTGAACGCCTCCGCGAGCGCGAACTGGAACGGCAGGTCGGCGCGCTTGTGGTACCCCATCACGTACGGGCCGTTCTTGCCGTCGGCCTTGCGGTGGGCAGGCAGCCAGTTGTCCATCTTGCCGCCGTTCCAGGCGTCGTGCTGGACCTGCCAGGCGTGCGAAGTCGATGGGATCTTCTGCGCGTTGGTGGCGTGGGTGTCGAGGTGGAACGGCAACGCGTAGCCCGCCGGGTTCTGCGCGTCCGGCTGGTAGAAGACGGAGCGGCCGTTCGGGAGTTTCGCGGCGTTGGGGTCGGCGAAGCCGCGGACCCCGGAGAGCGTGCCGAAGTAATGGTCGAATGATCGGTTCTCTTGCATCAACAGCACGACGTGCTCGATGTCGCGCAGTGAGCCGCGGCGCGGCGGGCCTTCGGCGAGCGCGCGCTGGACGTTCGGCGGGAGGAGGGTGGCGGCGGCAGCGGTGGCGGCGCCGGCGGCGGAACCGAGCAGGCGCCGACGGGTCAGTTCGGTCATGCCTGTCACTGTTCGGCGGGCGGGCGTTGGTTGCCAGGTAACGAACAGCGAACTTTGGACGACTAATTCTGCCGAACCGGACAGACCACGCCAACGGCCTAGGCATACGTGCGTCTGGGTGGCGGTACCAGGTCAATGGTGACCGTCAGCGATCTTGACAGTGTTTTGGAGCAAGCCGATCTGTGACCGATGTGGTCTAGACATTGCTCCAAATGGCCGTACGATGGCCAGAGGAAGAAGAGAGAGCGGATGACGGGATTCGAACCCGCGACCCTCACCTTGGCAAGGTGATGCGCTACCAGCTGCGCTACATCCGCATGCACCCCGTGTGGGCGGTGCGGGAGCTACTCTATACCGGAGGCTGTTGCCGCTTTTACCCACCCCTGGAAACGCTCTGTGGTGTTACACCTGGCGTACAAGAGGTGACGATTGCGGGTTCGCTCCGTATGGTGTCCCCATTCGACCGAATGGTTTGTCCTTCGGGGAGGAGGTGCCTGGCCGGATGACCGAGCAGGGCACTGTGCCGCAGATGGCGGCCTCGGGATCCGACGAGCAGGCACTCCTGCAGCGGCTCCGTGACGGTGAGGACGCTGCCTTCGGGGAGCTGTTCGAGCTGCACGCCGCCGCGGTCAGACGTCTTGCCCGCAGCCTCGCCACGGACCAGTCCGAGGCCGAGGACATCACCGCTGAGACCTTCTTCCGTGTGCTCCAGGCGCTGCGCAGAGGCGCCGGACCACGCGACTACATCCGCGCCTACCTACTGACCGTCGCCCGCCGCGTCTCCTGGGAATGGCACGGCGCGCGCCGTGACGTCCCCGTCAGCGACGACGAGCTGACCTTCCGGGCGGGCGCCGGCGCGGACACCAACGCCCGCACGGCCGAGCACTCGCTGATCACCCGCGCCTTCACGAGCCTGCCGGAGCGCTGGCGGACCGTGCTGTGGCAGACCGAGGTCGAGGGCGAGCAGCCCGCGATGGTGGCGCCGCACTTCGGGCTCAGCGCCAACGCCACGGCCGCGCTCGCCAGGCGAGCCAGGCAAGGACTTCGCGCCGCGTATCTGCAGGCGCATCTCTCGGTCGGGCGCAGCTCCGACGGCTGCCGCGCGGTGGTCGAGAAGCTCGGCGGGTTCACCGCCGGCAGTGTCACCGGCGCCGAAGCCCAGCGGATCAGGGCGCACCTGGTCGGCTGCTCGTCGTGCCGGAACACCCAGGACGAACTGCGTGACGTCTGCTCCTCGCTGCGTGCGAACGCGGGCGCGGTGCTGCTGCTGGTGCCCGCCGCGGCGTTCACCGCCGGCAAGGCGAGTGGCGGCGCGCTGGCCGCGGTCAAGAGCCTGCTGGTCGGTTCCAAGGTCAAGGTCGGCATGGCGCTCGCGTCCACCGCGGCGGCCGGTGCGTTCGGCATCGCCGTCGGGCCGGCCGTGTTCGATCCGGACCAGACCCAGACCATCGGGCTGGAAGGCCGTGGCGGTGCCGGGCCCGAGCTGGGCGTCGTCAAACCGGCCGTCCAGGTGCCGGACGTGCCCAAGGTCGCGCCGGTCAGCGATCACCTGAGCGTGCACGGTCCGAACGCCGCCGGTGGTGACCCCGTTGAACCGATGCTCGGCGGGGACGTGCCTGCCGACGTGCCCGAAATCCCTGCCGGTGGTCAGCCAGGCGCACAGATTCCCGCTGGTCAGGCGTCCGCGCCAGCGAAAGGCACCGTGACGGACCCGAGGGTCGACACCGGCACCCACGCGCCGGTCGCCGGCGGCACCACGGCGTCGGACACCTCGCCGATGCGCTCGGACACGACCACGACCCCGAGTGACAAGACGGCCGTGTCGCCGACGACCACGTCCACGCCGACCACCACGACGAAGTCGTACAGCAAGACGTGGTCCACGTCTTCGCTGCCGACCACCTGGCGGTCTTCGCGGGTGATCGGCGACGACGAACCGGTGGCCGAGGACGAAGCGCCCGTCGCGGATCAGCCATCCGAGTAGCTCATGCTGGGGGTCTTTGCCTGCATCTGGCACTCGCGCGCCCGGTCATGATCACGGTACGGTTGAGCGTGCTCACCCGGAGCGAGCGTTGTGCGGGAGGACGTGGATGAACCGGCTGGTTCAGGGCGAAGACGGCCGGGACTGGGTGGTCAGGGCCCAGCTCGAGTGGCGGCCACCGGCCACGGCCGATGATTTCGAACACGACGTCGCGGGCAGCTACGGCCCGGGTGTCGCGATGATCTTCGTGACCGTGCTGCTGGCCGTGGTGCTGGTGGTCTGGACTCCGGTCGGGGTCAAGATCCCCGCATGGGTGATCCTGACGCTGGTGCTGGTGATCCTGTTCTTCCCGCTGCGCTGGATCCTGCGCAGGCCGTGGACCGTGGTCGCCGAAACCGAGGGCGACATGGCAGGCGATCACCCGTCGGAGCGCTGGGTCGGCACCATCCGCGGCATGTTCACCGTGCGCGGCGAGGTCACCAAGATCGCGAAGACCATCCGCAAGCACTCGCTGCCTGACTTCGACGGGCCGTTGCATCCGGTCGAGTAGCGAACGAGACTGGGCGTATGCCGGAGCTGCCGGAAGTCGAAGCACTCGCCCATCACCTGCGTGAACACGCCGTCGGCAGGTCCGTGAGCCGGATCGACGTGGCCTCGTTGAGCGTCCTGAAGACGTTCAACCCGTCCCCGATGGACCTGCATGGCCGCGAGGTCACCGACGCGACGCGGCATGGCAAGCACCTCGACCTGGTACTGGGCGATCTGCACCTGATCACGCACCTGGCGCGCGCCGGCTGGCTGCGCTGGTCGGATTCGCTGGCCCCCGCGCCGCTGAAACCGGGCAAGGGCCCGATCTCGTTGCGGGTGCATCTGGGCGGCCCGGGTTTCGACCTCACCGAGGCAGGCACCAAGAAGGGCTTGGCGGTCTGGATCGTCCGCGACCCCTCGGAAGTGCCGAGCATCGAGCGGCTCGGACCGGACGCGCTGTCACTCGACCGGGCAAAACTCGGCGAGCTGTTCGCGGGCCGGACCGAACGCCTGAAGACCGCGCTGACCGACCAGCGCGTGATCGCCGGCATCGGCAACGCCTACTCCGACGAGATCATGCACATGGCCAAGCTTTCGCCCTACGCGACGCCGGGCAAGCTGCCCGACGAGGCGCTCGACCGTCTCGCCGACGCGATCCACGAAATCCTGACCAGCGCGGTCACCCGCTCGGTCGGCCAGTCCGCGGCGCGGTTGAAGGGCGAGAAGCGCTCCGGGTTGCGAGTGCACGCCCGCACCGGCCTCCCCTGCCCGGTCTGCGGCGACACGGTCCGCGAGATCTCCTTCGCCGACAAGTCCTTCCAGTACTGCCCGACCTGCCAAACCGGCGGCAAGCCCTTGGCCGACCGCCGCATGTCCCGCCTCCTCAAGTAACCCAGCCAAAAAAATCCCAATGTGGCTTTCGTCAGCTCAGAGCTGACGAAAGCCACATTGGCGTGCTGAAACCTGACGAATGCCGCATTGGGATTTTTTTCCCAGGGTCAGGTGCGGAGGGCGGCCGCACGAGGTGCCGGATCTCGGTTCCGACCCGATCGTTACCTAGCGCTGAGGCCGGTGGAACGGTTACCCCCAGCAACGGGGCAACGGTCGCCGTGGGCAATCATCTGCTCAAAGTCATGTTCAGGGCCTTGCCGACGGATACGGGGTGTGACCACCAAGGGAGCCCCCAGGTCATGGGTAGGGTTGACCCCACCGTCAGTTTCCGAAGCGGCACAGAAAGTAGGAGAGTAGACCTTGCACCCGGTTGGCCGAGCGCAGAGCATTGACGCCGTGTCCGGGTTGCCGATCGCGCAGATCATCCCTTGGGGTGTCGCGCTACTGCTCGCTGTGCTGGTCGTGGTGCTGCTGATCAAGTCGCGGCGGCCGGGCAACGTGGTCGACGACGCGGTGCTCGAGGCCGTGCACGGCCTCTCGAAGGCGACCCCGGATCTCCGCGAGGGGCTCGACGAGGAAGCCGCGGACAAGATCACCACGCAGCTGCTCGAAATGCTCAAGTGCGTCGCCGTCGGCATCACCGACAGCGAGGGCACGCTGCTCTCGTGGGACGGCGAGGCCAACGATCACTACGTCGACCTGGTCGACGCCATCGGCAACGCGATCCGCAAGCATCGCCGCGAGGTCGTGCAGCACGACCGGATGCCGTGCAATCACCGCGGCACCTGCAAGATGCGCACCGCGGTCATCGTGCCGCTGATCGTCGAGGGTGAGACCGAGGCCGCGCTGATCGTGGTCGGCCGGACCAGGGGCCGCCTGATCCAGATGGCCGACGCGGTCGCGCACTTCGTGTGCACGCAGTTCGAGCTGGCGCGGCTGGAGGAGTCCAAGCACCAGCTGCAGCA
Organism: Amycolatopsis sp. NPDC059657; assembly: GCF_042734395.1. Taxonomy (NCBI): domain Bacteria; kingdom Bacillati; phylum Actinomycetota; class Actinomycetes; order Pseudonocardiales; family Pseudonocardiaceae; genus Amycolatopsis; species Amycolatopsis sp. NPDC059657. The sequence continues at coordinate 135,530 of NZ_JBHWEB010000005.1, forward strand.
GGCCGAGATCAAGGCGTTGCGCGCGCAGATCTCGCCGCACTTCGTCTACAACGCGCTCAACACCATCTCCTCGCTGATCCGCACGGACCCCGAAGAGGCGCGCGAGCTACTGCAGGACTTCGCCGACTTCACCCGCTACTCGTTCAGGACCTCGGGCATGTTCACTTCGCTCGCCGAAGAGCTGCGCAACATCGACCGGTACCTGACCATCGAGAACGCCCGCTTCGGCGGACGGCTGACCGTGCGTCTCAAGATCGCGCCGGAGGTGCTCAGCGTGGTCGTGCCGTTCCTGATCATCCAGCCGCTGGTGGAGAACGCCGTCAAGCACGGACTCGCGAGCAAGCCAGGCGGCGGCACGGTCACCGTCATCGCGCAGGACTACGGCGCCGAGGCGCTGATCAGCGTCGAGGACGACGGCATCGGCATGGACCCCTCACGCCTCGCCGAGCTGCGCAGTTCGCACCGCACCGGTGCGCACGTCGGGCTCGGCAACATCAACCAGCGCATGCAGCAGGTGTTCGGCAGTGACTACGCGCTGATGGTCGAGACGGCGCCCGGCGCAGGCATGAAGGTCACCCTGCGGGTGCCCAAGTTCGTCCCCGGTGTGCGGCCCAACCTGCCCGACTACTCGGCAGAGGTGCCTGAGCAGGAAGCGCGTGACGCGGACGAATTCAGCGGCTCGCGAAGCGGCATGCTCGACGCCCCGTAGGGCGTGTCTCGTGGACCTTGTTCGATGAGAGTCGAGATCCAGGTGGTTCCTGGCGGTGCCGTGGGATCTCCCTCGTACCGGGTTGTACTCGGGTGATCCCGCGGTGCCGCCAGGGGCCGCCTGGGCTCGGCTATCGCGAACAAGGCCCACGAGACGCGCCCTGACTACGTACGCTGGCTCTATGAGCGTCACGGACAAAATCGCCTCCCGTATCCCGATGCTGGCCGACCGGGTCGAGCACAAAGACGTGGTGGCCGTGGTGAAGCTGCACGGCGTCATCACGCCGTCGCCGTCACCGCTGGCCAGGGGCGCGATCAACCTCGCCGCCGTGGAGTCGGCGCTGACCAGGGCGTTCGCGCACGACCGGCTGAAGGCGGTCGCGCTGCAGATCAACTCGCCAGGTGGCGCGCCGACCCAGTCCGGCCTGGTGGCCGAGCGCATCCGGCAGCTCGCCGACAAGAAGAACGTGCCGGTGCTGGCCTTCTGCGAGGACGTCGCCGCGTCCGGCGGGTACTGGCTGGCCTGCGCCGCCGACGAGATCTACGCGCACCGCACCTCGATGGTCGGCTCGATCGGCGTGATCAGCGGTGGTTTCGGCTTCACCGGGCTGCTCGAACGCTTCGGCATCGAGCGCCGCCTGCACACCGCGGGCGCCAACAAGTCGCGGCTCGATCCGTTCAGCCCGGAGAAGCCGGAGGACGTCGAGTGGCTGAAGAAGATGCACACCCAGCTCCATGAATTGTTCGTGGAATGGGTGAAGGAGCGCCGTGGCACGAAGCTCACGGACTCGGAAGATCTTTTCACCGGCGATGTCTGGCTCGGTCAGAAAGCGGTCGAACTCGGGTTGATCGACGGCCTCGGCAGCCTGCGCGAGGTGGTCGCCGAGCGCTACCCGGATGCGCACATTTCCGTTGCGGAGCCCAAAAAAGCGCTGCTCGCGAAGCTCGGCATCGGCGCGCCCGCCGCTGCGTCGGCGATCCTCGACGCTGTCACGACAAAGGCAGCCTGGTCCCGCTTCGGCCTCTGATATCCGGAAGCCATCAAGGCCACCTGTACGGCGCTGGATGCCGTGCGTGTGGCCTTCATTGCAATTCATGGACTTGAATTGGAACGGGCAAATCGGGCGTCTCACTATGTGATAGAGGTCACTGATTCACTCGAATGGCGGATAGGCCTTGGTCTAGACCTCGGGTTCTCATGGGCGCAGGCTTTGTTGTGACCGGCAACAAATCCTGAAGCATCGGCCGGTTCGGGTTGACGAGGAGGTCACCCATGCCCGTCAGTTTTGCCATCCGAAGGCGTCGAATGTGGACCGCGCTTGGCGCGGCCGCAGCAGCGACAGCGATCGCCGTCCCGCTCACCATCCACTCCGCGCAAGCCGCGGTCCCGCCCCCGGAAGCGGGTTGGACCACCGTGTTCGCGGACGACTTCACCGGCGGCGCGAACACCTTGCCGTCCAGCGCGAACTGGATCATCGACACCGGGCATTCCTACCCTGGCGGACCAGGGAACTGGGGCACTGGCGAGATCCAGAACTACACCAACAGCACCAGCAACCTTTCCCTCGATGGCGCGGGAAACCTGCGGATCACCCCGCTGCGCGACGGCGCGGGCAACTGGACCTCGGCGCGCATCGAGACGCAGCGGCTCAACTTCAAGCCGCCGGCAGGCGGCGTGATGCGGATGGAAAGCCGCATCCAGATGCCGAACGTCACCGGCGCCGCCGCGCTCGGCTACTGGCCGGCGTTCTGGGCGCTCGGCGGCCCGTACCGCGGCAACAACTGGAATTGGCCGTCCGTTGGCGAGTTCGACATCATGGAGAACGTCAACGGGATCAACTCGGTCTGGGGCGTGCTGCACTGCGGCGTGAACCCCGGCGGCCCGTGCAACGAGACCACCGGCATCGTGAACAACCGCGCCTGCCCCGGCGCGACCTGCCAAGCCGGGTTCCACACCTACCGGTTCGAGTGGGACGCGAGCGTCAGCCCACAGGTCTTCCGCTGGTTCGTGGACGGCCAGCAGTTCCATTCGGTCAGCCAGAACCAGGTCGACGCGGGCACCTGGAACGCGATGACCGGCCACGCCGGGTACTTCATCCTGCTCAACGTCGCGATCGGCGGTGCCTTCCCGAACAACAACTCCGGCACCACGACGCCGGGCCCCGGCATCGTCCCCGGCCACCCGATGGTCGTCGACTACGTGACCGTGACGACCAAGGGATCGGGCGGCACCACCAACCCGACAACGCCCACGACCCCGACCACGCCGACGACTCCGACCGGGCCTGGTGGTGGTGACGCCTACGGCACGATCCAGGCGGAGTCGTACACGCAGTCGGCGGGCGTCGCCAAGCAGACCACCACCGACACCGGCGGCGGCCAGAACATCGGCCCGCTCGGCAACGGCGACTGGGCGATGTACCCGAACGTCAACTTCGGCTCCAGCGCGGCGCATCAGTTCCAGGCGCGGGTCGCGTCCGGGGCGGGCGGCGGCGTGAGCGGTCTCGTCGAAGTCCGATTGGACAGTCCGGCCAGCGCACCCGTCGGCACTTTCGCCATCGCGAACACCGGCGGCTGGCAGAGCTGGCGTACTGTGCCCGCCAATGTCAGCGCGATCACCGGCACGCACAACGTGTACTTGACCTTCACGAGTGGGCAGCCCGCCGACTACGTGAGCGTCAACTGGTTCACTTTCGCGCACTAGCACGGAATCCGCTGAATTACTCGAGGTGTCGGTGTCCCCGGCGCGGGGGACACTGACACCGAGAGTTGAGTGGTGCGGTTTCGACTCCATCTCATCCGGGCGAGGGTGCCGGGCGGGCTGGACATCGTGACTCGCAATAGGCAGGATGCGAATCACTGTGAGTGCTCAAGATGACACCCGCCGGCTCGTCGTCCTCGCTGTTGACGACGAGCCCCACGGGCTGACCGCGCTAGTCCACTGCCTGACCAACAACCCGAACATCGGGAAGGTGTTCAGTGCGGTAGACGCCTCCGAGGCCCTGCGCCGCCTCATCGCTTCCGACGGCGACGAACTGCGTGCCCGTAAGGAAAGGGGACTGCCGCCGGTCGACGCGGTGTTCTCCGACATCCACATGCCCGGCCTGTCCGGGATGGAGATGTCACGGGTGTTCGCCGCGTTGCAGCCGCCGCCGGTGCTCGTGTTCGTGACAGGACACTCGGAAGAGGCGGTCAACGCCTTCGATCTCGGCGCGGTCGACTACGTCCTCAAGCCGTTCAACCAGGAACGCTTGGACAAGGCTGTCAAGCGGGTGCTGGAGAAGCTGAACACCCGGCCGATGCCACAGTCGGCAGGCGGCGGGCCGGAGCCGGTCAAGGACGACGGCGAGGTCATCCCCGTCGAACTCGCCGGCACCACCAAGCTCATCCCGCGCTCCTCGGTGCGCTGGGTCGAGGCGCAGGGTGACTACGCGCGGCTGTTCACCGCCGACGGCAGCCACCTGGTCCGCATCCCGCTCGCGCAGCTCGAAGAGCGCTGGGAGAAGGCGGGCTTCGTCCGCATCCACCGTTCCTTTCTGGTCGCCTTGCCACTGATCACCGAACTGCGGATGGCGCAGGGCGGCTACCAGGTGGTCATCGGCAACGAGGAGAAGGTGCTGCCGGTCAGCCGCCGCCACACCCGCGAGCTGAAGGACCGACTGGTCGGCTCCGGCCGAAACGGCTAGCGCCATGACCAGCGAGGACTTCTACCGGCGGGTGAACGGGGTCCGCGAACCGGACCCCACGCTCGGCAAGAAGGCGAACCTCCCGCCGGAACGCGCGGTCGTCGAGCCGGTGGCCGCACCGACCGAGCCGATGCCGCAGCCGGAGCTGCCGAAGATCAAGCGCACCAGGGTCATCCTCGCGGACCCTCGCCAGGCTGCTGGGACATTGCGCGCGCGGGTCGAGCTCGAAGAGCAGACCAGCTGGGGTGAGCTGCTGATCAAGGACCTGGTGAAGGCGCAGCTCAAGACCGGGATGCTGCTCTGGGGGCTGGTCATCGTGCTGCTGGGCTCGCTGCCTGCGCTCTTCTACTTCCTGCCGGCGTTCGGGCGGGTCACGATCATCGGGGTCCCGCTGCCGTGGCTGCTGCTCGGCGTGGCGCCGTTTCCGCTGCTCTTCGGCGTCGGCATCTGGTACAACCGGCTCGCCGAACGCCATGAGCGCGACTTCGTGGACATGATCGAGAACTGATTTGCCTGCCCTCATGCGAGGATTTCCCCGTGCAGCTGAACCCATGGGCGTTGACCGGCATCGTGCTGGTCGCCGTGGCGACCTTCTACCTCGGTCACCGCTCGTCCCGGTTCGCCGTCACCACCCATGACTTCCTGGTCGCGCGGCGTACGGTCCGGTCGCGGCGCAACGCGGCCGCGATCTCCGGCGAGTACCTGTCCGCCGCCTCGTTCCTCGGTGTCGCGGGCATCGTGCTCAAGGAAGGCGCGGACGCGCTGTGGTTCCCGATCGGGTTCACCGCGGGTTATCTGGCGCTGATGCTGTTCGTCGCCGCGCCGCTGCGGCGGTCCGGCGCGTACACGCTGCCCGACTTCGTCGAGGCGCGGCTCGGGTCGAAGTCACTGCGCAAGTTCTCCACCGCGTTCGTGGTGTTCATCGGGATCCTTTACATGGTCCCGCAGCTGCAGGGCGCCGGGCTGACGCTCGCGACCATCTTGCCGGTGCCGCCGTGGTTCGGCGCGGTGCTGGTGATGTTCCTGGTCGCGTTCAACGTGATCGCGGGCGGCATGCGGGCGATCACCGTCGTGCAGGCGTTTCAGTACTGGCTCAAGCTGTTCGCGATCGCGGCGCCGACGTTCGTGCTGTGCCTGGTGTTCGTGACCGGCGGCAGCCCCGGTGGCACGCGAGGCCTTGGCGACCCGGCGCCGCCGGTCTTCCTCAACGACACCAAGGTCACCGTGCAGGCCGACGTGTTCGTCAGCGTCACCACGCGGACCACGCTCGAAGCGCACGGGACGGTCGACCGAGGGCCTGCCGACGGCGAGGCGATCTGGGCGCCGGACATCAAGCACTCGGTGGCCGAGGGCACCCGGCTGGTGTTCAAGAAGGGCACGCCGGTCCCGGTGATCAGCGACGCGCCGACGACCAACGCGAACTGGCTGCGGCCGAGTTCGGGCAGTGGCACCGATCTGCTGCAGACGTATTCGCTGATCTTCGCGCTCTTCCTCGGCACCATGGGCCTGCCGCACGTGCTGGTCCGCTTCTACACGAACCCGGACGGCAAGGCCGCGCGCCGCACCACCGTGCACGTGTTGCTGTTGCTCGGACTGTTCTACCTGTTCCCGACGCTGCTGGGCGCGCTGTCGCGGATGTACGTGCCGGAACTGCTCGTCACCGGCAAGACCGACGCGGCCGTGCTGCGGCTGCCGTCGGCGATGCTGCCGGGACTGCCAGGCCAGATCCTCGGCGCGGTGACGGCGGCCGGCGCGTTCGCGGCCTTCCTGTCCAGCTCGTCGGGGCTGCTGGTGAGTGTCGCCGGGGTGGTTTCGACCGACGTGCTGCCCGGCCGGGTGCGTGACTTCCGGGTCGCGACCGGGATCGTGGCGATCGCGCCGATGGCGCTGGCCGTGCTGCTGCGGCCGGAGGACATCTCGCTGTCGGTGGGGATGTCGTTCGCGCTGGCCGCGTCCACGTTCTCGCCGCTGCTCGTGCTCGGTATCTGGTGGCGCAAGCTCAGCTGGCCGGGTGCGATGGCAGGCATGGTGGTCGGCGGCGGGATGGTGCTGGCCGCGCTGGGGGCGAACATCGTGAGCGGTTATACCGGCGGCTGGGCGCCGTGGTTCGTCGTCCAGCCCGCGTTGATCACGGTGCCCGCGGCCTTCTTCACGTGCTGGTTCGTCAGCAGGGCGACCAAATACGGCGTCCCTGACGACCTCAACAGTGTCATGTTGCGATTGCACGCGCCCGATCCGCTCGGTTTCATGCGCGACCGTGCGGTCGCACGTTTCGGCCAGGCGGAAGAGAAGCACGACAAGGTCGAGAAGGCCGAAAAGGCGGAGAAGGCGGAGAAGGCCAAGCCCGCGGCCCGTGGCAGGCACCGCAAGTAATCCCGTCAATCATCCGAGTGGTCAGAGCGTGACAGCCGGATTGCTATACGCAGGGTTACGTCGTTCACTCGATCGGATTATCAGCATTCTTGCTGACCAGGAGCATGATCTCCCTAGCGTGCCGCTCAACGATGATCCGGCTAGATTTGTTGATCGGCTCGTCACCTGAATGGTGGAATCGCTGAACGAGGAGGTCCGGGATGAGCGCGGAACAAGACCTCAACGACGACACGGAGTGGGAACGGATCCAGGCCAGTCCTGAATTCGTCGAGCTGCGGCGCAGATTGCGCAGCTTCGTCTTCCCCGTCTCGGCGCTCTTCCTCCTCTGGTACCTGCTCTATGTGCTCCTAGCCGACTACGCGCACGAGTTCATGGCCACCAAGGTCGTCGGCAACATCACCGTCGGCCTCGTACTCGGCCTGCTCCAGTTCGTCTCGACCTTCCTCATCACCTGGTTGTACGTCCGCTACGCCAACCGCAAGCTCGACCCGGTCGCCGACGAACTGCGCGCGAAGATCGAACGGGGTGAACGATGACTCTCGCGGCAGGCGTGGCGGGCAGCAGCCCGGCGCTCAACATCGGCATCTTCGGCGTGTTCGTGGTGATCACCCTGGTGATCGTGTTCCGCGCCAGCCGCAACAGCAAGACCGCTTCGGACTACTACGCCGCCGGGCGCGCGTTCACCGGTCCGCAGAACGGCATCGCCATCTCCGGTGACTACCTGTCAGCGGCCTCGTTCCTCGGCATCGCCGGCGCGATCGCGATCAACGGCTATGACGGGTTCCTGTACTCGATCGGCTTCCTGGTCGCGTGGCTCATCGCGTTGCTGCTGGTCGCCGAGCTGCTCCGCAACACCGGCAAGTTCACCATGGGTGACGTGCTGGCGTTCCGTATGAAGCAGCGTCCGGTGCGCGCCGCGGCGGCCACGTCGACGCTGGTCGTCTCGTTCTTCTACCTGCTCGCGCAGATGGCGGGCGCCGGCGGCCTGGTCGCGCTGCTGCTCGGCATCGAGGGCAAGGCGGGCCAGGCGCTGGTGATCGCCGTCGTCGGTGTCGTGATGATCGTGTACGTGCTGGTCGGCGGCATGAAGGGCACCACGTGGGTGCAGATCATCAAGGCCGCGCTGCTCATCGTCGGCGCGTTCGCGATGACCGTCTGGGTGCTCGGGAAGTACGGCTTCAACCTGTCGTCACTGCTGCAGAGCGCGGTCGACAAGGCCGGCAAGGGTGGCGAGGCGATCCTCGGACCAGGCAAGCAGTACGGCAAGACCGGCACGACCAAGCTGGACTTCCTCTCGCTCGGCATCGCACTGGTGCTCGGCACCGCTGGCCTGCCGCACGTCCTGATGCGCTTCTACACCGTGCCGACCGCGAAGGACGCACGTCGCTCCGTGGTGTGGGCGATCGCGTTGATCGGCGTGTTCTACCTGTTCACGCTGGTGCTCGGCTACGGCGCGGGCGCGCTGGTCGGGCCGTCGACCATCAGCAGCGCACCCGGCGGGGTGAACTCGGCGGCGCCGCTGCTCGCGCAGGCGCTCGGCGGGCCGGTGCTGCTCGGGTTCATCGCGGCGGTCGCGTTCGCGACGATCCTCGCGGTGGTCGCCGGGCTGACCATCACGGCGTCGGCCTCGTTCGCGCACGACGTCTACGCGAACGTCATCAAGAAGGGCAAGGTCGAGGACCCGGACGCCGAGGTGAAGGTCGCCAGGATCACGGCGCTGGTGATCGGCGCGGTCGCGATCGCGGGCGGCATCCTGGCCAACGGGCAGAACATCGCGTTCCTGGTCGCGCTGGCGTTCGCGGTGGCGGCGTCGGCGAACCTGCCGACGATCCTGTACTCGCTGTTCTGGAAGCGGTTCAACACCCAGGGCGCGCTGTGGAGCATCTACGGCGGCCTGCTGGTGACGATCGTGCTGATCGTGTTCTCGCCCGCGGTGTCCGGCAAACCGGTCGACCCGAAGACGGGCAAGAGCGCGTCGATGATCCAAGGCGTCGACTTCCACTGGTTCCCGCTCGACAATCCCGGACTGGTGTCGATACCGGTCGCGTTCTTCCTCGGCTGGCTCGGCACGGTCCTGTCGAAGGAGCACAACGAGAAGAAGTACGCGGAGATGGAGGTTCGCGCGTTGACCGGTGCCGGTGCCGAGAAGGCCATCGAGCACTAGCCTCACACGCGCGATACGTCAGCCCATGGGAGCATGGAGAACGTGGTGAGCCCTGCAGAAATCCCGGCCGTGAACATCGCGGACCTGCCAGCCGACGGTGTGCTGCTCGACGTCCGCGAGGACGACGAATGGCAGGCCGGGCACGCGCCCAAGGCCGTGCACATCCCGCTCGGCGAGCTGCCGTCGCGGGTCGGTGAACTGGCCGATCTGCCGGATGGCCCGGTGTACGTGGTCTGCCGCAGCGGCGGCCGGTCCGCGCGCGCGACCGCGTGGCTCAACGCCAGCGGCTGGGACGCGGTCAACGTCTCGGGTGGCATGAAGTCGTGGGACGCCGAGGGCCGCGAGGTCGTCGGCGAGTCCGGCGGCGAGCCGGAAATCCTCTAACCCATGCAGCCAGGTCAGTTCCCACCGCCCGTACGGCCGCAATATCGGCCGGTCCGGGTCCGGTGGGTGGCGACGCCGCCACCGGGCGCGATGCCGCAGCGCCGCGCGATGCCACCGCAGCGCTATCTCGGCCCGCCGCGCTACGCGGTGACGCCGCGCTGGGGTTTCCCCAACCTGACCTGGCGGTCGCCGACCGCGGTACCCGGCACGGCCTCGGACGTGCAGAGCCCGGTCCAGCGCCTGCGCGTGATCGCGCGCAGCACGTTCGGCTCACTGTGGTTCCTGGCTTGCTTGGCACTGGTGGCCGGCGCCGCGGAAATCTGGCGTTATGTGCTGCTCGTGCAGTCGCGCAACTCGGCGCTGACCACGAACGTGGTCGAGGCGTCGGACACCCTCGTGGTCACGGCCGGTCTACTGGCGACGATCTTCTCGCTGGTCCCGGCCGGCCTGACCCTCTGGTGGCTGTTCGTCGCCAGGGTCGCGGCCGCCGACGCCGCCGACGAAGAGCCGTCCCGCACCTCGCGCGAGGTGCTGCTCGGCATGCTCGTGCCCGGCTTGAACCTGGTGATGGCCGGTTCGATCATGGCCGAGCTGGAACACTCCGTGCTCCGCCGCTCCCCTGACCGGCGCCCGACCCCGTCCCGCCTGGTCTTCACCTGGTGGGGCCTGTGGGTCCTGAACTGGCTCCTCCTGGTCACCGCGCTCTGGTGGCGCATGCGCGACGGCATCCAGGCCATGGCCGACTCCGTCGTCCTGGTCGCACTGACCGACTTCGCCGCCGCCGCGCTCGCCATCGTCACGGCCATCCTGGTCCGCCGCACGACCGAGCTGCTGGCCCCGATCACCCTGACCAAGGCGACGGCCCGCCAAGTCCTCAAGGTCACCGGTGCCCCCGAGCCTGAGCTTCGCCCGACCCGCCCCTTCGGCACCCGCCGCTAGCCAGGGAAAAAAATCCCAATGTGGCTTTGGTCAGCTTTGAGCTGACCAAAGCCACATTGGCGTGCTGAAACCTGACGAATGCCGCATTGGGATTTTTTTCCCAGGGTCAGGCGGTGACCAGCAGGGTTCGGAGGCCCCGGATCACGAATTCGGGGCGCCGGGGTGGGGGAGCCGCGAGGCGGAGGCCGGGTAGGCGGGTCGCGAGGGCGTCCAAAGCGGCCGAGATCTCGACTCGGGCCAGTGGGGCGCCGACGCAGTAGTGGATGCCCGCGCCGAAGCCCAGGTGGGCGTTCGGGGATCGGGAGATGTCCAGCGTGTCCGGGTCGGTGAAGACGAGCGGGTCGCGGGCGGCCGCGCCGAGCAGCGCGCCGATCTTGTCGCCGGGCGCGAGCCGGTAGCCCGCGATTTCGACGTCCGTGGTCGCGGTCCGCTCGAACAACTGCAGTGGCGCGTCGAAGCGGATGAGTTCCTCGACGCAGGTGTCGAGCAGACCACGGTCGGCGACCAGGCGTTCCCATTGCGCGCGGTGGGTGAGCAGCGCGGAGACGCCGTTACCGAGCACGTTGACCGTCGCCTCGTGCCCGGCCATCAGCACCAGTACCGCCGTCGCGACCAGCTCGTCGGGGGTCAGTTCCGACCGCAGCAGGTCGCTGATCAGGTCGCCGGAGCGCGGCTTCGAGGCTTGCGAACGGACGTAGTCGACGAACTCGCCCGCCGCCGTTTCGGCCGCGTCGCGGTCGGACTCGGGGATGCCGTACTCGTACATCTTCACCACGGCATTGCTCCACGCGACCATGCGCGGGCCGTCGGCCTCCGGCACGCCGAGCAGTTCGGCGATCACCGCGACCGGCAGCGGCTGGGCCACGAACTCGAGCAGGTCGGCCTCGCCGTCCGCGGCGATCTTCCAGGCGAGTTCGTCCACCATCCCGTGCGCCAGCGCGGCGATCCGGTCGTTCAGCCGTTGGACGTGGCCGCGGGCGAACGCGCCCGAGATCTGCTTGCGCAGGCGGGTGTGCGCGGGCGGTTCGCTCTCCAGCAGCGAGTTGCGGTGCAGGAGGTTGAACGACGCGAAGCGCTCCAACGGCTGGGCGTCGCTCCAGATCCGGCCGAGCCCGCGGTGCCTCAGCACGGCGGAGGTGGCAGCGTGCGAGACGGTCACCGCCATGCCGAGACCGTCGTGCCGGTGCACCTCGCCCCCGGCGCGCAGCTCGGCGAAAGCCGGGTACGGGTCGGCCAGGAAGACGGGGTCGCGGGGGTCGAACATGGCGCGAGCCTAACCGCGCTACCCGCCCGAACGAACGGGTAGCGCGGAGGAGCTCACTACCAGCGGAAACCGAGGTCCCAGTTGTAGCGGTAGGAGCCGGGTGCGATCGCCTGCAGTGTGTAGCTGCCCGCTGGAACGTCGCGGCAGACCCAGGACTGCGGGGGAGCGTCCACCGTGAATGTGGTGCGACAGCCAGGAACGCCCTGAAGAGACCAGCTGAGTGTCTCGTTCGGGCCGACGGGGCCGTCGACCCTGCCCGCGTCGACGTCGATCGAGATCGTGCCGCCGGGGAAGGGGCCGCTGCCGAGGAAGCAGCTTCCTTGGTTCTCGCAGTCCCAGGCCTGAACAGTGGCGTTCGCGGGTATGGCACCGACCAGCATGGCGCCCGCCACAGCGGCGATCGTCGCGATTTTCTTCATGATCTCCCCAGTCCGATTGTCTGTACAGCCCCTGTCTACTGACGGCTTCGGGGTGCGTAAACCGTTTTCAGCCTTGGCTGAAACCGTGGTCGCGGGGGTCGGGCCTGGCGCGCGGCCAACCCTTCGATAGCGTCATCGCGCTGAACCTATGAGGAGGCTGACGTGGGCAAGGGCGGGCGCAAGAAGGGTCCCAAGACGACGGACCGCAAGCCGAAGGTGCGCGACGTTTTCGTCGGCCAGCCCTTCGAGGGGCTCGCCGCGGAGCCGGAGCTCATCGCGCTGCGTGAGTTCGTGCCGTCGGCGACGGCGAGGCTGACGCTGAAGGACAGCGACAAGAAGGTCACGCTCGGCACCGTGCTGCCGATGGCCGCTGCCGCGTTCGTGCGCTCCGATGGCGAGGCGTTCATCGGGATGCAGGTGCAGACCCGGTCCTCCGACATCTCGCGTGACCTCGGCCGCGCACTCAAGTGGGTGGCCGACGCCAAGCCCGGCGACGTGCTGGCCGTGCCGGACACGCTGAGCGAGCCCGGCGAGGGCGAGCGCCTCCAGGACCTGCTGGTCGCGGATGCCGAGCTCGACGTCGAGTTGCACCAGGACTTCGCGTGGTGGCTGCCGGAAGACGCCGACGCCAGCGGTGAGGTCGCGCTCTCGCTGGAGCGCGCCAACTCGGCCATCATGCCGACCGAGCGGCTCGGCACCGGCTCGTACTGGGTGCTCGCCGGCGAGAAGGCGCACCTGCGCTGGGTTCGCCCCGAGCAGGAGAACCTGCTGCTGCAAGCGCTTGCGCGGCTGTCCGCCGCCGGTGAGATCGGCCTCGGCGAAGGCTCGCGCTACGCGGGCTCGTTCCGCGCGCACGGGCTGCTCGTGCCGGTGTGGGACCTCGACCCCGAGGCGCACGCCCGCGAGTGGGCCGACGCCGCCACCCAGCTCGGCACCCGGCTGGACGGCGCACTGAAGTCGCTCGACACCGAGCCGCTGAACGCGGCAGAGCGCCGCTCGCGTGACGGGCTCATCGGCCGCCAGCTCACCTTGCGGTGATCCTGCACATCTGCACCGCCGCCGAGTGGGCGGCGGTGCCTGATGGCGGCACTTATCGGGCGGCGTCACTCAAGGACGCCGGATTCATCCACTGTTCTGATTTCGGCACCCTGCACCTGCCGGCCAATGCGCTTTTCGCTGGGCAGAGCGGGCTTGTCGTGCTGGAAATCGACCCCGCGAAACTCGGTGTCCCGCTACGGTGGGAGCCGGGGGTTCCCGAGCAGCCGGACGGCGTCTGGTTCCCGCATGTCTATGGACCGATTCCGCAGGTCGCGGTGGTCGCGGTGCATGATTTCCCGGTGGACGGTGACGGCAGGTTCCGCCTTCCGGTAACACTTGCGCGACGCTGACGAAAAACGGAACGAGAGCGTTCGTCGGGCGTCTTTTCGATTGAGCGCGGTATGAAGGCAACCTCTGGGGGCTGTGGTGCGTTTTCCGGGTGGCGACAGAGCGACGCCAAGAGACGTGCTGGAGGGAGGCGACGCGGTGACCGCTGCGGCTACCGCGCTACCCGGGTCGGAAACCTGGTCGGTGACGGGTGACAGCGCCTCGGAGCTGGTCGATTTCAGCTCCTTCGTCGAGACGAGCCTGCCAGGGCTGCTCCGCTACGGGTACGCACTCACCGGCAACCCGCACGACGCCGCCGACCTGGTCCAGACCGTGCTCGAGAAGATCGGCTCACGGTGGACGCACGTCCAGCGCAAGACCGGCGACCCGATCGCCTACGTCCGCCGGTCCATGGCGAACGCGCACGTCAGCCGCTGGCGCCGGACCCGGCGTGAGAACCTGGTGGCCGACCTGCCGGACACGCAGCCGTTCGCGCCGGCGGACCCGTTCGAGCACGAGCCACTGTGGCAAGCGCTACGTGCGCTACCACCGCGGCAACGAGCGGTGATGGTCCTGCGTTATTACGAAGGACTGTCCGAGGCGGAGATCGCGGCCACGCTCGGCGTCACGCAGGGCACCGTGAAGAGCCAGGCGAGCAAGGCCATCGCTTCGTTGCGTACGAAGCTGGCGCTGCCGGAGATGAGCGAAGGGAGGGAGGCAAGTTGATCACATCCGATGACGAGCTGGACGCCAAGCTGCGGCAGTTGTTCGCCGACGATCGGCTCGGCGGCCTCCAGCCCAAGGAAGGCGCCGGAGAAACGATCGTCGCGGGTGCCAGGCGACGGCGGAACCGGCGCAAGACCATGACGGCCGCTGGCGGTGTCGCCATGGCGTCGGTGCTGGTCGTCGGCGGGGTGACCTTCGCGAAGGTGCAGGAACGCGACACCCAAGCCGCCATGTCGACGGCGGCGAGCCAGGCCGCCGCGTCCGGCGCCGCGCCGGAGTCGACCGGTGGGGGTGGGACCGCGCTGCCGGCGCCGCCTGGACAGACGTCGCAGAGCAACTCCGCCCCGCTCACCACTTCGACAACGCAGAAGACCACGCCGACGACCGCCGCGAAGCCGGACGGGCCGACCAAGATAATGACCGGATCCTTGCTGGGACATTCCGGGCTCGGCAACCTGACGCTCGGCATGACCGAGGCGCAGCTCACCGCCGCCGGGATCATTTTCGCGAAGGAGTCGGGTACCACCTGCGCCTTCGGCAAGGTGACCAAGGTGACGGGGCAGGTGGGCGACATCAGGATCTACTTGTCCGAGACGGCCGGGGTCACGGCGATCCTGCCGGCGTCCTCACACACACCGGAAGGCGTCGGGACCGGTTCGACGGTGGAAGACGTGGGGACGATCTACAAGGTCCCCACGAACGGGCAGCTTCCCAGTGTCAACCTGGGCACCACCAGCTACGAGTTCGCGCTGAGCAATTCGAAGGTCAAGAGTGTGGTGCTGAAGGCCAACAACAGGCAGGGCTGCGGCTAAGCAGTCCGCATAAGGAAGAACCCGGGCCATCCACAGGGGGAGGGCCCGGGTTCTTCTTGTGGTGGGAGCAGTCGTGCCGGCCTAGAGCGCACCGCCCGCGACCGGCGGCATGGCGGCGTCGGCGCCACCGTCGCCGACGGTCTCGCGGTGCAGGTGCGCCTCGATTTCGAAGAGGTTCCCGTTCGCGCGCTTCGCGATGGTCACCAGCGTGTTCATGGCGGCGATTTCCTCGACCTGCTCCTTGAGGAACCACTGGGTGAACTGCTCGCCCATGTAATCCTCTTCGGCGCGCGCGGCCTTGGCGATCTGCTTGATGTCGGAGGCGACTTCCTTTTCCTGCTCGAGTGCGAGCTGGAGCAGTTCGCTCACATCGGAGAAGTCATTGCGGACATCACCGGTCGACGGGATTTCCACGTGGTGGTCGGTGTCGAGCATGTACTGCACGAGCGCCATCGCGTGGTTCCGCTCTTCGACCGACTGCCGGTAGAAGTGCTTGGCGAGCTGGGGCAGGTCCTCGGCGTCGAACCAGACGGCCAGCGCGATGTACTGCTGGGAGGCATTGAACTCGTTGTGCACCTGCGCCTGCAGCAGTTCGTAGAACTTCGAGCGCGGTTCTTTCTTGAGGAGGGCCATGCCCATAACGATAATGGAACCAGTCCAGTTTTTCCAATTTGAACTGGTGATCTACCCCCTATTAGGTTACCATTCCCAAAGCCAGGGAGCACTAATTTTGGTAAGCCTCACCTAATTGATTTCGAAATCAATTAGGTGAGGCTTATCTTATTTACAGCGGGTCGCGCTGCACCGGGCAGGACATACAGCGCGGTCCGCCACGGCCGGAGCCGAGTTCGGAGCCCGCGATCGGCAGCACCTCGATACCGGCGGCGAGCAGCCGTTCGTTCGTCTCCACGTTGCGCTCGTAGCCGACGACCACGCCGGGCGCGAGCGCCAGCGTGTTGTTGCCGTCGTCCCACTGCTCACGCTCGGCGGTGACGGGGTCGAGGCCGGTGTCGATCACGCGTAGCTTGTCGATGCCCATCGCCTCGGCGGCCGCGGTCAGGAACGGCTTCGGGCCGTCGACCTTGACGGAGCCTTCGCCGTTCGGGCGCATGGTGAACGCGGTCAGCGAATCGCGGGACAGCGGGTACATCACCACCGCGTCGGAGTCGACCATCGTGCACACGGTGTCCAGGTGCATGGTCGCGCGCGACTGCTCGATCGGCACGGCGAGCACGGTGTGCGCGATGTCGTCGGCGAACACGGACCTGGCGAGCGACTCCGCGCCGGCTGCCGTGGTGCGCTCGCCGACGCCGATGGCGAGCACGCCAGGCGAAAGCAGCATGACGTCACCGCCCTCGATCGGCGCCGAGTGCGCGCCGTACGCGCGCGCCGCGTGCCGGAAGCGCGGGTGGTACGCGTAGATGAGGTCGAGCAGCGCGGTCTCGCGGCGCCGGGCGGGCATCGTCAGCGACGAGATGGCCACGCGATCGCCGATCCATGCCGACGAGTCGCGGGTGAAGAGCAGGTTCGGCAGCGGATCGACCGCGAAGTCGTGCGGGTGGATCATCTTCCGCACCAGCGACGCGCCCTCGGAACTCGGCAGCTCCTCGAAGGTCATGCCCGCCATCAGCGCTTCGGCCAACGCCGGCGCGTCCACTCCGGACAGGTGCGAGCGCAGTGAGTCGCCGAGGTCGTTGCCTAGCCTGCGGTCATCGACGGCGGCGTGCACCCCGGCCGCGTGCGCGCGCGGGTCCTCCAGCGCGGTCCGTAGCGCGTCGGCGAGCAGCACCACTTCGACGCCGCGCCCGCGCAGCACCTCGGCGAACGCGTCGTGCTCCTCCTGCGCGCGGTCCACCCACGGGATCGAGTCGAACAGGAGTTGGTCGTTGTTGCGCGGGGTGAGCCTCTTGAGCTCGTTTCCCGGCCGGTGGAGCAGAACCGCGCGGAGCGGTCCGACTTCGCTGTCCACGCGGGGCGCGCTTGCGGATTCACTGATCACGGTAGACGAGCGTAATGACTCGGTAAGGGAAATGGGGATGATAAAGAACGCATCCGGCCGTTTTGATAGAAGAATCTGACCGGGTGGCGGAATGGAGTTGACGGATGCGTGTCCTGTTGCGGAAAAAGAGCACCAAACTCGTGCTGGCGCTCGCGGTGGTGGCACTCGTGGCGGGACTCTGGGTGTTCGAACCATGGCGCGCGTTCACACACAGCAACCTCGACGAGTCGCTGCCGGTCGTCACCGCTTCCCAGCCGGTGGAAAAGCCCGTGGCGGCACCGGTGGAACTGGCCTCAGGGGCGTTCGTCAGCCAGGAGCACGAGACGAAGGGGACGGCGCGGGTACTCGACGTCGGCGGCTCGCGGGTGCTCCGGCTGGAAGACCTGTCCTCGTCGGATGGGCCTGACCTGCACGTTTGGCTGACCGACGCGGCGGCGGGCGGCTCGTGGGGCAAATACGACGACGGCCGGGTCGTGAAGCTGGGGTCGCTCAAGGCCACCGACGGGAACCAGAACTACCCGATTCCGGCGGACGCGGAACTGGCCGGGCTTCACAGTGTGGTCATCTGGTGCGACCGGTTCAACGTCGCGTTCGGCTCGGCGCCGCTGGATCTCTAGGGCAGCCAGGAGATCTTGTTCTTCAGCAGCGCGTAACCGACGAACGACACGAAATCGAGCAGGGTGTGCGCGGCGACGAGCGGCCAAAGCCGGTTGGTCTTCTGCCAGAACCGGCCGAAGACGAGGCCCATCACGAAGTTGCCGACGAATCCGCCGAAGCCTTGGTAAAGGTGGTACGACCCGCGCAATACGGCGGCCGTGATCAATGACGAGTTCTCGCGCAGCCCGAGCTGGCGCAGCCTGGTCAGGAAGTAGGCGACCACCAGCACCTCCTCGGCGAACGCGTTGCCGAAGGCGGAGATCGTCAACGTGATCGGCCGCCACCAGGTGTCGCCGAGCGTCGAGGGCAGCACGGCCAGGTTGAAACCGAGCGCGTAGCCGACGAAATACAGCACCAGCCCCGGAATCCCGATGAGCGCGGCCAGCCCGATGCCGTGCAGCACGTCGCGGCGGGGTTTCCGCTTGTCGAGACCGATGTCCTTGAGTTTCAGCCCCGCCCGCCAGAGCAGGTACACCCCGAGCGCGCCCCAGCCGACCAGCTGCGCGGCGCTGAGCAGTTGCTTGAGCAGGTCGACCAGATCGAGCGTCGCCTGCGGCACGTTGATCGCGACCTGTTGCTGCTTCAGTGGAACCGGCTTCAGCAACGAGTCCACAAGGGACAGCAGGCTCCGCGCGCCGGACAGGCCGAGCGTGATCCCGAAAACGATCCACAGCTCGATGACGATCGCGCGCCGTTCGGCGGGATCCTCGATCTGCACCGGCAGTGTCGGACGCTCGGGGTTCAGCCATGGACGCACCCGCGCACGTTACCTTTCGAAGCATGTCTCGCAACATCGCCACCAACAGCAAAGTCGACCGTGAAGCGCTCGTCGAATTCCTGCGCACCCGCCACCGCGCCATCCTGATGACCACCCGCGCCGACGGCGGACCGCAGCTCTCACCGGTCACCTGTGGCGTCGACTCGCAAGGCCGCCTGGTCATCTCGACATACCCCCAACGTGCGAAGGTCGTGAACATCCGGCGCTCACCCCGCGTGTCCGCCTGCGTGATCTCCGACGAGTGGAACGACCCGTGGGTCCAGCTCGACGGCTCGGCCGAGGTGCTCGACCTGCCAGACTCGGTCGAGCCGCTGGTCGAGTACTTCCGCAGCATCTCGGGCGAACACCCCGACTGGGACGAATACCGCGAAGCCATGACCCGCCAAGGAAAAAGCCTCATCCGCGTGACCATCGACCGGTGGGGCCCCATCGCCACCGGCGGCTTCCCCGCCTCCCTCGCCTGACCCCTCGTCCGGTCAAAAAAATCCCAATGTGGCTTTCGTCAGCTCAGAGCTGACGAAAGCCACATTGGCGTGCTGAAAACTGACCAATGCCGCATTGGGATTTTTTTCCCTGGGTCAGGTGGCGCGTTTGGCCAGGAAGGGGCACCCGACCAGGCGCCGGAGTTCGGCCGCGAGCTGGGGTGGGCCGTCGACCGGGCGGGAGAAGGCGAGGCGGACGTCGTGGTCGCCCGTGTCGGCTTCGACGCGCAGGCGGAGGCCGTAGCGGTCGAGGCCGAGTGGGCGGATGACGCCGTCGCGCAAGGCGGGCGGGAGGTGTTTCGCTAGCTGGTCGACGACGTCGGGGTGGCTGCTTTCGAGGTGGCGCAGCCATTGGGTCTCGTAGTCGTGGAACGGGTCGGGTGCGGCGGCGCTGAACATGTGCGGCCGCAGTGAGTGGGTGCCCTCGGCGTCGGCGAGCACGAGGGAGGCCGGGGTCAGGCGCAGCAGCGTCATGCCGTGGCCGACGTCGAGCAGCCGGTGGTCAGGGCGGGTTTCCGCGATCGAGATGGCGCGGGCGCGGGCCGCGTCCGGCTTGAGCGGGCGCAGCCAGCCGGTGATCCACAGCAGGCCGCGTACCGGCTCGCGCAGGTCGATCGGCGCGTTGTCGGTCAGCTCGACCATCACGGCGAGTTCGCCGCGCGAGGTGGTGCGGGTGGCGATGACCATCGAGTGGTCGTCCGGCAGCAGGACGCTGACGCTGCCGCTGACATGCACGTGGTGGAGCACGGGGACGACCCGTTCGGTCTGCCGGTCGTCACGCTCGACGGTGGGCATCAACGTCGCCGGTCCGTTGCGGGTGGCGATGGTCTTCGCGCGCTCCGCGGGGTTCGGCGCCGGCGGGCGCCTGATGGATGTCTCGGTCACGGCTCACCTCCTACTTAGGTGAGCCTAACCTGACTTCGGCGAGTTTGTGAAGCCCCGCGAGAGGGTGACGGATATCCTGCCGTCAAACCACCGTCAGGGGGATTGACCAGTGGAAACAGAGCGCGTTCGGGTCCGCGAGCCGAGAACGGACCTACCGATGGGCGAAGATCAGGTACTCGGCGCTCAGCTCAAGGCCGCCAACAAGTGGGCGCCCATCGCGGCCGCCCTGCTGGCCGTGGGGCTCGCGGTGACGGCCGTGTCGGTGTGGACCGGCGGACCGCGCAACCTGCCTCCTTTGCTGTTCATCGGGTGCACATTGGCCGTCTGGCAGTACTGGTGGTTCACCCGCCCCGCACGCGCGCTCCGCCTCCGGGACGCGTTCTTCCGGCAGTTCACGCTCGCCGAGGGGTCAGTGCTGGTCACGGGAGCCAAGGTGAGCATCCGGCTGCCCGACGGCGGGTGGGCGGTGTTCCGCACCTTTGACTGCAACCGGCTGCTGATCGCCGCCCAGCGCAAGGCCTGGGTGGTGGGACCTGACGACCAGGGCAGTCTCGTCGTCGTGGTGCCAGGCATGGGCACCGGATGGATGGCGAAAGCGGCGCCGGAACCCGCGCCGGGGTCGAAGCCGCTGCACCGGTCACCGGCGCCCAGTTCGCCGCGTGAGGATCCCGTCGTGCGGGCCTACTGGAACTACACGCGGAGACTGACGGCGCTTCTGATGGTGGCTTACGTGCTGGCTGTCGCTTGGATGATCAGCTTGTCGCTGACCATGCCCTGGCCGTTGTCACTTCCGCCGCTGGTGCTGACCGGGGGCGTGATCGTGGTGATCGTGGTCGCGTTGATCAAGACCTTGGCCTGGGGCCGGTCGACGTACGCGGACCGGTGGACCGAACTGGCCGCCACCCTCGACGGGCCGATCAAGCATTCCGGCACGGCCATGGTGAGCGGGGCAGGACACGTGCGGCTCTCCGACGGCCGCGTCGTCCGGGTGAAGTTCGTCAGGGCGAACGTCAACCTGCTGGCCAATATCGAGGCGACCGGCCGGATGTGGGTTTTCGGCGAGCCGCGGCCCGGCAAGGCCGTGCGGATCGGGTTGCCGGGATATCCGCTGCTGGCCAACGTCAAGCTGGGCTAACGTCGGTGGCATGACGACTTGGGGGCAAGTTCTCGGTTTCGCCGGTGTGGTTCTGCTGGCGGCGATGTCGCCAGGCCCGGACTTCGCCATGGTGCTCAGGCATTCGCTCGTCTCCGGCCGCAAAGGCGGCCTCGCCGCGATGCTCGGCGTGGCGGCAGGTGTGCTCGTCTGGTCGGTAGTCGCCGTCTTCGGGCTCGCCGGATTGCTCGCGGCGTCGGCCGAGGCGTACTTCGTGGTCAAGCTGATCGGCGCGGCCTACCTGCTCTATCTCGGCGTTCAGGCGTTGCGCGCCGCACGTCGCGGTGAGTACACGGAGCTTCCCCGCGCCGACGGGAACAGCACGCGCGCCTTCCGGCAGAGCCTGGTCGGCAACGTGCTCAACCCGAAGTGCGCGGTCTTCTTCGTCGCGCTCGTGCCGCAGTTCCTGCCGGCGCACGCCAGTTTCGCCGATGCCGCGCTGTTCGTGCTGGTCCCGGTCGCGGTGACCGTCGTGTGGTTCACCGTGGTGGCGAACGTCGTCGGCGCGATGCGGCGGATGTTCACGAAACGCCGGGTCCGCCGGGCGATCGACACGGTCACCGGCGGTCTGCTGGTCGCGCTCGGGGTCCGGCTAGCCGCCCAGTGACCGCCTGGTCGTCTCTTCGGTTTCGACGACCCCGCGCCTGATCCCTTCGAGCTGCTCGGTCAGCTCGATGATCGTGCCGGTGTCGACGTGCGCGTCGCCGGTCACCGCGGAGAGTTCGACGACACGGGCGACCAGGCTCTCCAGCCCGAGCGCGCCGGATTGCAGCTGCGCGAGGAGCTTGTTCCGTGCGCCAGAAAGCCTGGCGTGCACGTCTTCCTGCGCCTGCACCGAGTCCATCGCGTGGCGCAGGTCCGTCCGCACGTCCTCGGTGGCGGTGCGCAGGCTCGCGGCCAGCCGCGACCGCTCGGCGGCCAGCCCTGCCGGATCGATGCGGCTCAGCGCCTTGCCGGTGGTGGCCACCCTCCCGGCGAGCCGGTGCAGCGTGGTCACTGTCTCCTGGACGCCGGCGCCCATCGCGGTGACCCGGTCGGCCAGCGGAGTGTCCACAAGGGACTTGCTGACCGACTCGAAGCCACTGGCCGCGGTACGGGCACGCCGCAGCCAATGGCCTTCTTCGGAGTGTGTGTCGACGTCCGGCAGCGCGGCGACGGTCTCCTTCTCACGACTCAAGGTCGCGATGCCCGCACGCGCGACGAGCGCGACCACACCCACCCCGATGGCGGCGGCGACGGGCAGCTGGACCGCCCATGCCGCGCCTGCTGAGGTGGCGGCGAGCAGCACGCCCCATCTGTCGAGCAGTTCTTTGCCGAAGCGCATAAGGAATTGTGGCCTAGAAGTTCGAAATGACGGCGGTGAAGACCTGGTCGATCGTGTCCGCTTTGGACGAGTCGTACGCCGAAGCGTTCGTCGCCTGTGCGATCCGCCGCAGAATCTCCTGGTCGGCGTCCGACCCATAACCGATGGTGAACATCCGGACGGCGTCGCTGTCGCCCTCCGAGTGCAGCTCGGCGATCAGGTTGTCGATGCTGATGCCGCCGGGATCTTCGTTCCGTCCGTCGGTGAGTACGACGACCGCGTTGATGGCGTCCGGGTCCAGATGCTGCTTGATGTGCTGGTAAGCGGCCAGCGACGAGTCGTAAAGGCCGGTGCCGCCCTGCGGGATGAGCCCTTCGAGCCTGCTCTTCAGCGTGGCGCGTTGCGGGCCCATCGGCGCCACAGGCACCAGCTCGCGGTAGTCCCGGTTCCCGTCGAGTTTGGTGGAGAACGACCACAGGCCGACCTGGTCGGCATCGGAGAACTGGCCGAGTGAGGTGACGGCCGCCTGCTTCGCCAGTTCCATCTTGTTCTTGCCGGTACCGTCGACCGAGTCGGCCATCGAGCCGGACACGTCGACCACCAGCAGCACGTTGGCCTTCTTCCGCAGCTCCACCCACGACGCGAGCAGCTTGTCGAGCACCGGTGCGCCCGGCGGGCGGATCAGGTTGAGCTTGGCGGCGGGGTCGACGCCGTTCTCCGCGGTCGCCTGCGGCCCGGTCTTGCCGTCGAAGCCGCGGAAACCGAGTGCGAAGAACTTCTGCTGCGCGTCCGGTCCGCGCATGGTCGCCAGGAAGTCGGCCGCGACCTGCTTGTGGATGTCATCGGCCCAGTTCAGCACCGCGTACGGGTGGTCGGAGTTGAGCGTGCCGTCGCTCGGGCTGATCGCCACGAGCGGCACCTTCGGCTTACCGTGCTGCCCGGCCTTCGCCGGGTCGTTGGTCGGATTGCCCTGGTTGTAGCCGACCAGTGAGGCTTCGTCGACCGCGACCGCGGAGATGTACGACATCGCCGCGCCCCGGTCGTCGGCGGCGAGCAGGTTGGACAGGAAGGTCAGCGTGTTGTCGCCGTAGTGCACGATCGATTGCTCGACACTCCTGACGAACGCGCGCACCTCGGGCTTGTCGATGTCGGCCGCGGTGAGGTCGGACGAGGTGCCGGTGGCGGCGAAGTACGCGCCGATGGTGGCGTTGAGACCCGACGTCGAGATATTCGGGTTCGTCTTGCCGAGCCGGAACTTGCCCCATTCGGGGTGGCCGTACTTGGCCCAGCCCTGCGGATCGGTCGCCAGTCCTGCCAGGTCGTGCCAGCCGATGCCCTTGCCTGGCCAGCCGAGCGCCTCGGCCATCGGCTTGGGCATGGCGATCACCAGCGGCGAGCTGGCCACGGAAGGCGTCTCACCTTCGGCGAGGATCGTCGGATGGTCGGTACCGCTCAGTCGCTGCTTGAGCAGGGTCAGCCAGCTGCTCGCGGTCGGCAGCCACACGTCCGGCCGGGGGCCGTCGGCCGCCTCGTTCCACCCGCGGGTGAGCGCCTGCGTGGTCGTGCCGGATGGCTTGGACTGCACGAGCACGTCCACGCAGTGGCCTGCGACGGTCCGCCCGTTGTAGTCGTTCGCGATCTGGGCGACGATCCCGGCCTTCTCCGGCGAGGCGGAGACGGTGAGCTTCACCGCGTCGGCCGCCGAGCACTTGGTTCCGGCGGCGCCTTCGGTTTCGCCATCGCTGGTGATCAAACGCAGGCCGACGATCAACCCGGCCGCCACGACGATCGCCGCGACGAACGAGAGGGTCTTGCGGGACATCGGGGACCTCCGCCTTGAGCCACTGGAGCCGTCATTCTCCAGTGACTCAAGGCGAAGATCTCTCGCGTTGCCTAACCGTTAGCTGGTCCGCGCTTGGACCAGGTCCACGCGTAGCCCGGATCTTCCGAAGCGTTCGCAGCCTCGCCGAGCTCCAGCGGGGCGAAGGTGTCGATCATGACCGCGGTCTCGTCGAAGTAGTCCGCGCCGATCGAGGCCTCCGCCGCACCCGGCTGCGGGCCGTGCGTGAAGCCCGACGGGTGCAGCGAGAGCGAGCCAATGGAAATGCCGGAACCCTTGCGGGCCTCGTAGTTTCCGCCGACGTAGAACATCAGCTCGTCGGAGTCGACGTTCGCGTGGTTGTACGGCACCGGGATCGACTCGGGGTGGTAGTCGACCTTGCGCGGGCAGAACGAGCAGACCACGAAGTTCGGCCCCTCGAACGTCTGGTGCACGGGCGGCGGCTGGTGCACGCGGCCGGTGATCGGCTCGAAATCGCGGATGTTGAACACCCACGGGTAAAGGCAACCGTCCCAGCCAACGACATCGAACGGGTGCGTGGCGTAGGTGAACTTCGTCAGCCCCGCGCGGTGGCGGACGAGCACCTCGACGTCCTCGCCCTCGACGAGCAGCGGCGACTCTGGCCCGCGGATGTCGCGCTCGCAGTACGGCGAGTGCTCGAGGAACTGGCCCTTGTTCGACAGGTAGCGCTTCGGCGGGCCGACGTGGCCGCGCGCCTCGAGCGCCATCAGGGTGATCTCGCCGTTCGGAATCACCCGATAGGTGCAAGACGTCGGGATGACCAGGTAGTCGCCGTCAGCCACGTCGAGCACGCCGTAGATGGTCTCGACGCGCGCGGAGCCGCGCTGGACGTAGAGCAGCTCGTCGCCGATCGCGTTGCGGTACAGCGGGCTCGGCGCGGTCGCGGCCACGAAGCCGATGGTCACGTCCGCGTTGCCGAACAGGCGGCGGCGGTCGTCGACGGCGTTGGCGTCCGCGCCGAACTTGAGGTCCTGCGACTTGAAGTGGCGCGGCTTGAGCGGGTGGTTCGGCTGCAGCGAGCCGCGGTCCTCGGCGACGGCGACCGCGTCGACGATCGCGGTCGGCAGGCCGCGGTGGTAGAGCAGTGCGGAGTCGTTGGAGAACCCCTCCACGCCCATCAGCTCTTCCGCGTACAGCCCGCCTTCGGGGTTGCGGAACTGGGTGTGCCTCTTGTGGGGGATCTCGCCTACCCGACGGTAGTAAGGCATCGATTCGCTCCGTAGAAGTGTCCGACTATCGAACGATTTTGTTCTCTTAGCGTACGCTACTAGCGTGTCAGCTGTGTCAAGCGCTGTGGAACTCACTCCTCCAGGTCCCCGTGGAACTCCTCCCCTCTTCGCGCGGCTTGTCGACGACTCGGCGCTCTTCCCGCCCGCCGAGGTGAAGATGCCCGAAGCACTGCGGGCGCACTTCGAGACGAGGGCCGGCGAACACGCCGGTGTACTGGGTGTTTTCCTGTGCCAGGCGTCGCGCCTGCCCGAGCTCATCACCGAGTTGATCAAGATCAAGCCGAAGCAGCCACTTCCGCTTTCGCTGATCATCGACACCGGGCTCGGCGGCGTGCCGAAGGCCATTTCGATCGTCGAGTCGCGCAGTGAGCTGCTCGCGCTGCGGATGGTCGAGATGCCTGCGCCGTCGGACGTCGACGAGGTGTGGCTGGAGCGTGTCTCCGAGTTCGTGCCGGAGGACGTCATCCGTGTGGTCGAGCCGCGGCGCGGCGTCGGCTGGCTCGATGGCGTGCGGAAGGTGATCGAGCACGGCAGCTGGCCGAAGATCCGCTGCGGCGGTCAGGCAGGCGAGAACTTCCCGAGCGTCGACGAGGTCGCCGACTTCCTGTCGGTGGTCAGCGGCGCCGAGGGCGCGTCCTTCAAGGCGACCAACAGCCTGCACCGCGCGGTGCGGCATACCGCGGAGGGCTCCGGCTTCGTCCACCACGGCTTCCTGAACCTGATCGTGGCGTCCGCGCGCTGCCTGTCCGGCGGAGACGTGCGAGCCGCGCTGGAGTCGACGGACGGCGACGCGCTCGCGAAGGAGGCGAAGTCGCTGTCCGAGCCGGCCGCCAAGGCCGTGCGCGGGCTCTTCGCGTCCTACGCGGCCGCCTCGTTCGACGAGCCGGTCGCCGACCTCGGGGAACTCGGGCTGTTGTGACCGAGGGGTCGCTGACGCTCGATCGCGGGCTCGCACTGCTGCAGGCGGTCGCGGACGCCGGCGGCGAGGCGGCGACCATCTCCGAGCTCGCGGTCGCCATCGGGGCCAGCCGCGCGGCCGTCTACCGGCTGCTGGTTCCGCTGTCCGAGCGTGGGCTCGTCTGGCGTGACGGGAACAAGGTGCGGCTCGGCGTCGGGTTGCTGCGGCTGGCAGGCGAAGTGCTGCCGCAGTTGCGGCAGGCGGCGCATCCGGTGCTGCGTGAGCTGGCCGAGAAGGTCGGCGCGACGGCGCATCTGTCGGTCGCGCAAGGCAACCAGGCGCAGGCCGTCGCCGTGGTCGAGCCGTCGTGGACCAACTTCCACGTCGCATACCGGGTCGGCAGCAGGCATCCGCTCACCGCGGGCGCGGCAGGCAAGGCGATGGCGTTGCGGCCGTCCGACAGCCAGGCCTGGATCACGACCGTCGGCGAGCTGCAGTCGGGCGCGGTCGGCGTCGCGGCTCCCGTGCGGGGGCTGCCAGGGCTGCGCGCGAGCGTCGGTGTGGTGTCGCTGGAGACGCTGGACGAAGCCGTCGTCGGGCCTCAGGTGGTGGCGGCCGCCGCCGCGCTCACCGAGGTGCTGCGCTGAGCAGTGGCCGCACCATGGTCGCCAGCAAGGCCAGGTCGATCGTGAACAGCAGCCGCTCGAACAGGCCGAGCGTCAGCTGCGGGCCGGTGAGCAGCTTGAAGAGGAAGCCGCCGAAGACCAGCACGATGCTGACGATGCTCGCGGTCGCCAGCCTGCGGATGGTCGTCCGGCGCGGCTCCCAAGGGCAGTTCACGTTGCCCATGCGGGTCAGCGTCAGTGCCGCGGACGGCAGCGCGATGAACGCCGCGAGCGCCGCGTAGTTGTGTACCTGCCCGCTGAACGAGCGCGCCGCGCCCTCCGGGTCGACCGGGAAGGCGGCGATGATCAGCAGGCCGAGGCTCCAGACACCGAGCAGCACGAGTACCGAGCGCTGACGGCGTGCCTTCGCGATGCCTGCCAGCAGCGCGACCGAGCCGAGTGCGAGTGCCAGGCACATCGCGCTGAACAGCGGCGCGGACGACGAGCCGCCGTAGACGTACTCGCTCAGCGTGTGCCAGACCGGGCTGATCCGGCTCGACAGGCGCAGGTGGAGATCGGCCGCGATCGCGACCGCCACGGCCATTCCGGCGAGTGCGAGCCGCCCGTGCACGGGGGAGACGGGGGTGCTCAGAGCAGGCTCCAGTTCATCGCTGGTTCATCTGGACGTTCTGCCCAGGCTACCGAGCGGACCTGTGAGGGCCAAAAACTACGTGAGCGACAATGTCTGAATGGCCGCGAATAGGGCGAACCCGGCGAAAATGAAGCCAGCGACACGCTGAATCAGCTTGGGCCGGATCCGGCTGCGCACCTTGGCGCCGATGAACACGGCGAGTCCGGCGACCGTGACCAATGCGACGAAAGCGCCGAGACCGACCGCGAACGGCTGGCCGATCCGCGCGGCCAGGCTGGCTGTCGCGAGCTGGGACGCGTCACCCCACTCGGCGGCGAACAGCACGCCGAACGAGGTCAGCGCGGACCGCGCGAACGTCGCGGCCGAGGGCCCGGAGCGCGAGGCGTCCTCGCCGCCGTCCTTGCCCGGAGTGAAGCCCTCGCGCAGCAGCATGAACGCGCCGATCCCGAACAGCACCGCCACGATCGCGGCCAGCAAAATCTCCGGCAGCAATTTCAGCGCACTGCCGAACAGGACAGCGAAGAGACATTGCACGGCGAATGCGACGCAGACACCGGCGAATACCGGAGCGGCACGGAAACGCGTTGTCAACACGAGCGTGGCGACCAATGTCTTGTCCGGCAGCTCGACGGCGAATACTAGGCCGAACGCGCTGATCAGAGCCCACATAGCGGGTGACATCGGTTTCTCACGCTCCTTCTACTGCAACGATAAAGGGCGGGTTCAGTGGATTCAAGGAGATCGGATTTGCGAATCGACGGTTTTGGTGGCGATCCATTTGTTTTGTCGGCCGGGCGGAAATGTGTTTTCGGCATGCCGAATTCCGGTTTCCGGTAGGGTGATTTCATGGATGTGGAACATGTCGTGGTGACCACCACCGTCAGCTCCGAGCCGGCCGCCCGCGCGCTCGCCACCGGTGCGATCGAGGCCAGGCTTGGCGCCTGTGCCCAGATCGTCGGCCCGCTCACCAGCGTCTACCGCTGGGAAGGCGCGGTGCGGACCGAGACCGAGTGGCGCGTCGAGATCAAGGCGGCCGCCCGCCGTGCGCCGGAGCTGACCGAGTTCCTCAAGGTCGAGCACGCGTATGACCTGCCGGAGGTCATCGTCGTCCCGATCGTCGGCGGCAGCGCCGAGTACCTGTCCTGGCTTGCGGAGGAGACCCGATGAGCGAGCGAGGTGGCCAGATCGATGAGATTTCGCGCCTGCTCGGCGAGCACTACGTGTTCCCCGAGGCCGCGCAGCGGATCGCGGTCCGGTTGTGGACGCGGCAGAACCAGTGCGCCTTCGAATCGTGCACCGACGAGCAGTTCGCCGCCGCCGTCACCGAGGAACTGCGGCAAGGCAGCGACGACAAGCACCTGCGGGTGCGCTTCCACGTCGACCCGATCGCCGAGGACCACGAAACCGAGTTGCCGGACCTCGAGCGTGAGGAGGCCGCGCTCACCGGCTACGGCATCGCGCGTGCGGAACGCCTGCCGGGCAACGTCGGATATCTGGACACGACGTTCTTCTACCCCGTGGAGCTGTCCGGTGCGGCGATCGCCGCTGCCATGACGTTGCTCGCGTCGACCGACGCGTTGCTCATCGACGTCCGGCGTAACCGTGGTGGTAGCCCGGAGGCGGTCGCGCTGCTGGCGGGCTATCTGCTCGACGAGCGCACGCACCTCAACGACCTCTATTTCCGCGAAGGCGATCGCACCGAGCAGTTCTGGTCACCTGCCTGGGTGCCCGGCCGCCGTTTCGGCGGGACGAAGCCGGTCTGGATACTGACCGGACCGGACACGTTCTCCGGCGCCGAGGACCTCAGCTACTCGCTGCAGCAACTCGGGCGCGCGCGGACGGTCGGGGCGGCCACCCGGGGCGGTGCGCACCCATGTGACCGATTCAAGCTCGCCGAGCACCTGGACGTCACCGTGCCCGTCGCGCGGGCGATCAACCCGAAGTCGGGCTCGAACTGGGAAGGTGTTGGTGTGCAGCCGGACATTTCGGCCGAAGACGCTTTCACCGTCGCTTACGGACTGGCGCTGGAACAGGTGCGGACGCTGGGCGGCGCCGGTGCCCGCCGCCAGGTCGCGGACGAAGCCCGGCTAGCAGTTCCGCCTGGGGACCGCCGGTAGTTCATGGCACATCATCTTGATGAAGTCACCGCGTGGAACGTCGTACTCCCGGCGCTCCACCCGCACTGCCGCGAACTCAATGCCGTTCGTGCCCACCTGGAAGGTCGGGTAGGTCTTGGCCAGCAGGCGCCCCATTTCTGCTGACAACCGGTACGCCTCCTCACTTCCGTAGATCACCACCTTGCTCGTCGCGGCGGTGTAGGCGGGGTAAAGGGCTTTCGCGGAAGTGATCTGCTCGGGACAGAAGGACAGCACGGAATCGTTCGGCTTCAGAAACCGGTTCATCCGCACACAGGTATTGGCGGTGGATGCTGCTTCGAAGTACGCACTGGCGGCGTCGATCAGTGTCGAGTACGCCTCGGTTTTCTTCGCTCGATCTTCCCTGGCGTTCTGTTCAGCGAACTGGCTGCGCTGATTGGCCGCGTTTCCCAGGTTCGCGGTGAACGAGCCGACAGCCGACCCCGCCACCGCGAGCACGGCGACGAGCATCGGGATCATCACCCGATCCAGCAGGGTCCGTTTCGCTTGTGGCTCGGTCGTGACCATCTGCGCCTCCTGCATGATCGACGCTGCCTGCGCGCGGCTTGTTACCGGCAGCCGGTCACGGTTCGGCGAGGGCAGGACCTAAGTCCCGGCATGATCAGGACCACTTGAACTGGCGGCCGGGACCTTGGCAGAGCACGCTCGGTGCGTGGACGTCTTGGCACTCGCTCGCTGGCAGTTCGGTATCACCACCGTCTACCACTTCCTGATGGTCCCGCTGACCATCGGTCTTTCCCTGCTCGTGGCGGGGATGCAGACCGCGTGGGTACGCACGGGGAACCTGAAGTACCTGAAAATGACCAAGTTCTGGGGCAAGCTGCTGCTGGTCAACTTCGCCATGGGCGTGGTGACCGGGCTGGTGCAGGAGTTCCAGTTCGGGATGACGTGGAGCGCGTACTCGCGGTTCGTCGGCGACGTGTTCGGCGCGCCGCTGGCGATGGAGGGGCTGTTCGCGTTCTTCATCGAGTCGACGTTCCTGGGGCTGTGGATCTTCGGCTGGGACCGGCTGTCCAAAAAGGTCCATTTGGCGTGTGCTTGGGCGTTTTCGCTGGCGACGATGGCGTCCGCGTACTTCATCCTCGCGGCGAACTCGTGGATGCAGCACCCGGTCGGCGCGGAGATCGTCGACGGGCGGCCGAGGCTCACCTCGATCGGCGCGGTGCTCACCAACAACACGGCGCTCGCCGCCATCCCGCACACGATCGCGGGTGCTTTCTCGGTGGCGGCGGCGTTCCTGGTCGGCGTCGCGGCTTGGCACCTGTGGCGCAAGCGGAACGAGTCGGACGAACCGCATCGTGAAGTCTGGCGTTCGTCGTTGCGGCTCGGTGGCTGGGTCGGCGTGGTCGCGTTCGCGGCGCTGGCCGTCACCGGCGACGCGCAGGGCAAGCTGATGTTCGAGCAGCAGCCGATGAAGATGGCGTCGGCGGAAGCCTTGTGCCACACCGAAAAGCCGGCCAGCTTCTCGATCATCGCGATCGGTGACGTGCGTGGCGCGAACTGCGAGGACGTCAAGACGTTCAGCGTGCCGGCGCTGCTCTCGTTCCTGGCGCACAACGACTTCTCGACCGAGGTCAAGGGCGTCGAAGACCTGATCACCGAGTACCAGGCTAAGTACGGCACCAACTATCCGGTCGATCCGGCGCTGGGGGAGCTTTCGGGCAAGCCGATCGACTACGTGCCGAACCTGCCGGTCACCTACTGGGGCTTCCGGATGATGATCGGGTTCGGCGCGGTCGGCGCCGGGGTCGGGGTGCTGGCGCTGTGGTTCACGCGGCGCGGGCGGATCCCGTCGACCAAGTGGGGACCGCGGATCGCGATGCTCGCCATCGCGACGCCGTTCCTCGGCAACAGTGCGGGCTGGATCTTCACCGAGATGGGCCGTCAGCCGTTCGTGGTGGCGCCTAATCCGTCCGGTGTGGACGGAGTGTGGATGTTCACCGCCCGCGCGGTGTCGCAGTTGTCCACAGGCGAGGTGTGGACATCCCTGATCAGCCTGACCCTCGTCTACGCGGCGCTCGGGGTGGTCGAGATCTACCTCATGCGCAAGTACGTCACCGGGGGCGTCGACGCGGTCATGCCACCGCAGAAACCCAAGAGCCCCAACGAATCCGGCACCGAACCACTGTCTTTCGCCTACTAGGAAATGCCGTGAACCCCAGCATCCCATCCCCCGCCACTCCCAGGGGGCCGGCCCC
This sequence comes from Amycolatopsis sp. NPDC059657, assembly GCF_042734395.1. Lineage (NCBI taxonomy): Bacteria > Bacillati > Actinomycetota > Actinomycetes > Pseudonocardiales > Pseudonocardiaceae > Amycolatopsis > Amycolatopsis sp. NPDC059657. The sequence goes on from NZ_JBHWEB010000005.1 coordinate 167,226, forward strand.
ACGTCCATCGTATCGGCGCCGGGCCTGTGAGCGGCTGTCCACAGGTGATCTGTGGACAACTATCCCCACTGTGGATAACTCCGGGGCTTCGGCCCGGATTCGCCCGGAAGTGTCAGTCGGCCGTGGTATTGGCGACGCAGCGGGACCGGCCGACCGGCGCGAGAGCCACCGAAAGGACGTGTCATGAGCCTCGAAACGCTTTGGTTCTGCGTGATCGCCCTGTTCTGGCTCGGCTACCTCTTCCTCGAGGGCTTTGACTTCGGCGTCGGCATGCTCCTGCCGTTCCTCGGCAAGAACAACACCGAGCGCAGGCTGATGATCAACACGATCGGCCCGGTCTGGGACGGCAACGAGGTCTGGCTGATCGTCGCGGTCGCGGCCACATTCGCCGCGTTCCCCGGCTGGTACGCGTCGCTGCTTTCGGGCAGCTACCTGGTGGTCCTCTTGATCGTGCTGGCGCTCATCGGTCGCGGCGTCGCGTTCGAGTACCGCGGCAAGGTCGACTCCGCGAAGTGGCGCGCCGCCTTCGACAAACTGATCATCTTCGGCTCGTGGGTGCCGCCGCTCGGCGTCGGCCTGCTGCTCGCGACCACGGTCCTCGGCCTCCCTCTCGACGCCAACGGCAACCGTGTCGGCTCGCCGTTCGAAGCGATCCGCTGGGACACACTGCTCGGCGCGCTCGCCATCGTCGGCTTCTCGCTGGTCCACGGCGCGACCTTCCTCGCGCTCAAGACCAGCGGCGACTTCCGCGAACGCGCCAAGAGGACCGCGCTGCGGCTGTTCCCCGCGCTGCTGCCGCTCATCGCCTTCCTGGTGCTGATCCAAGTACGTGAAGGCGAAGCCTGGACGCTCGTGCCGCTTGTCATCGCGCTCGTCGCGGCACCAATCGCATGGTGGCGGCTCCAGAACGACCGCGACGGCCAGGCGTTCGCCGCGCTCGGACTGCTCATGGTCGCGACGGCCGTGACCATGTTCGGCGCGCTGTTCCCGGCCGTGCTCCCGTCGACCGGTGACCCGGCCAACGCATTGACCGTCGCCAGCGCGGCTTCCAGTCCGTACACACTGGAAGTGATGACCTGGGTTTCCGCGTTCGGCGCGCCCGCGGTGCTCATTTACCAGGGCTGGACCTACTGGGTGTTCCGCAAGCGGCTGTCCACTGCCCACATCCCGTCATGATCATCCCGAAGCGGGCACTGGCGGCGACCGGCGCGCTCGCGCTGGTCAACGCCGGATTGCTGGTCGCTCAGGCATTCCTGCTCGCGGGCGCGCTCGCCCAGCTGGTCCACAATGGACACCCAGGGAACCTGGCGTTACTCGCCGCGACGGTCGTGGGCAGGGCGGGCATCACCTGGGCGACCAAGGTCGTCAGCGCCCGCGCGGCCGCCGGTGCCAAAGAGGAACTCCGCGCCAAGGCCGTCGACCGCGCGCTGCGGCTCGGTCCGGAGTGGATCCAGCGCCATGGCACCGCCGAGCTGACCACGTTGACCACCAAGGGGCTCGACGCGCTCGACGCCTACTTCACCACCTACCTGCCGTCGCTGGTCACGGCCGCGGTCGTACCGCTCGGCGCCGGCGCGGCCGTGCTGTTCGCGGACTGGCCGTCCGCGGTGATCCTCGTGGTGACCGTGCCGCTGCTGCCGATGTTCGCGATCCTCGTCGGCAAGTACACGGCCGATCGCGTCCCGAAGGCGACCGACGCCGCGCACGCGTTGTCCGCGACGCTGCTCGAACTCGTCCGCGCGCTGCCCGTGCTCGCCGCGTTCCGGCGCGCGGAAGCGCAGGCCGAGACTGTCCGCCGGGTGTCGGAACGCCATCGCCGCGCCACGGTCCAGACGCTCAAGACCGCTTTCGCCTCGGCTTTCGTGCTCGAACTCGCGGCCACGCTCTCGGTCGCGGTGGTCGCAGTCGTCATCGGCGTGCGGCTCGTGTCGGGTGATCTGTCGCTCGCCATCGGGCTCGGCGTGCTCATCCTGGTTCCCGAGTGCTACCAGCCGCTGCGTTCGGTCGGCGCGGCTTTCCACGCCAGCGAGGACGGCGTCGAAGCCGTCCGCCGCGTCACCGAAATCCTCGACGAACCCGCACCCGGTGAAGGCACCGCGAAACCGTCGAAAGGCCTGGTCCGCGTCGACGATCTGCGTGTCGGAGAGCGCGAGGGCGAGTCGTTCACCGTGCGACCCGGCGAGATCGCCTGGCTCCGCGCACCCAGCGGCGCCGGGAAGTCGACGACCTTCGCCGCGCTGCTCGGTTTCGTCCAGCCGACGGACGGCACGATCACGGTCGACGGTCGTGCGCTGGCCGACTTCGACCGGGTCGCCTGGCGCGAGAACGTCGCCTGGGTCCCGCAGTCGCCGCGTTTCACCGGCGGCACGGTGCGCGGCGAACTCGAACTCGCAGGCGAGTTCACCGACGTCCCGCTCGGCCTCGACGGGTTCCTGGACCGCCAGGTGAGCGAACTTTCCATCGGCGAACGCCAGCGCGTCGCCGTCGCACGCGCGCTCGTCCGTGTCCGCAACGGCGCCTGGTTGCTGCTGCTCGACGAGCCGACCGCGCATCTCGACGCCGGGCACACCGCCGAGGTGATGATCGCCGTCGAGGCCGCCGCCGACGCGGGCGCCGCCGTCGTCATCGCCGCACACGACCGCACCAAGCCCGTCGAGGTCCCGCCGGGCGCGGCGCCTCCGCATCGCCACCAGACCGGGAAGCTCGCGAAACCCAGCCTCCGCGAGCTCATCGACGGCCACCTGCTCGGTGGAGCGGCGCTAGGTTCGCTAGCACTGCTAGCCGGAATAGCACTGACAGCGACCTCGGCCTGGCTGATCGCCAAAGCCTCGCTGCAGCCGCCGATGCTCACCCTGACCGTCGCGATCGTCGGCGTCCGCGCGTTCGGCCTCGGCCGCGCCACGCTGCGCTACTGGGAACGCCTGGTCACGCACGACGCGGCCTTCCGCATCGCGGGCCGCCTGCGTGTGCGCACCTGGCTCAAGCTCAGCCGGATCGACACCGCCGAAGGCCGTCAGCGCCTGGTCGACGACGTCGACACCGTCCGCGACCTGCTGCCGCGCACGCTGACGCCGCCCCTCATCGCGGCGCTGGTCGTCGCGGGTGCCGTCGCCGTGCAGACCGCGATCCTCCCGGCGGCCGGGCTCGTGCTCGCCATCGCCGCGCTCATCGGCGGACTCGCCGCGCCGGCACTCGCGCTCAAGCTCGAACGGAACTCGACCTCCGCGCTCGCCGCCGGCCGCCGCCTGGTCACCACCCGCCTGCTCGGGCTTTTCGAATCCTCGGCCGAGCTGATGGCGTTCGGCGCGGACCGCCGTCGACGCCGCGAACTCGCCGAAGCCGACGCCAGGCTCGCCGCCGACGCCCGGCGCCAGGCCTTCGGCGCGGGGGCCGCCGAAGCACTCATCGCGTTGGCCATGGGAGCCGCCGCGGTCGTCTGCACCTTCATCGCCGCCCCTGGCGTCGAAGCACCGATTCTGGCGCTCGTCCCGCTCGCGCTCGCCGAAGTACTCGTCACGCTGCCACCCGTCGCCCAGCACTGGGATGAGCTCCGCCAAGCGCACGCCCGACTCGAAATCCCGGCCGAAACCCCGCTCGAACCCATGGAAATCGAGCTCCCGCACGGAAAGTACGTCGCCGTCGTCGGACCGTCCGGAGCCGGGAAGTCGACACTGCTCGCCAGGCTCGCCGTCACGCATCGCGTGGCATGGGCCCCGCAGGAGCCGCAACTCGTCGCGACCACGGTCGCCGAGAACCTGCGACTCGGCGACCCCATGGCCACCGACGAGCAACTCCGCGAGGCACTCGACCTGGCCGTTTTGCCCGATGTCGCGCTCGAACGTCGGCTCGGCAGCGGCGGAACCGGCCTCTCCGGCGGCGAAGCCCAGCGCGTCGCGCTCGCTCGCGCGTTGCTCGCGGCGCCGGACGCGGAGGTCGTGCTCCTCGACGAGCCCACCGCGCACCTCGACGAGCCGACCGCGCGCAAGCTGCGCGCCAACCTCCGCCGCGCACTCGACGGCCGCACGGTCATCCAGGTCACCCACCACGCCGACGAAGCCGACGACGCCGACCTCATTTGGGAGGTCCAGGGCGGCCGGATCCTCTAATGTTGACCCAGCTCATGGATCCGACACTCGCCGCGCGCGCACTGTCCGCCGCCACCGAAATCACCACCACCGCGCTGTCCGGCGACGACCCGGGCGCGGTGCTCGAGACGGTCGTCCGCCGCGCCGCCGAACTGGCCGAAGCCGAGCTCGGCCTGATCATGGTCCGCACCGACGAGGGCGTCATCGTCGAAGCCGGCAGCGCAGACATCCGTGGCCTGGTGCTGCCTGCGGATTCCGCGGCAGGCCGAGTCGCGCGCGGCGGCGAGACGATCGTGACCGACGACTTCACCACCGACCCCCGCACGGCACCGTTCGTCCCCGACGAGCTCAAGCGGTTCGGCCCTTTCGCGGCGGCCCCGTTCGGCGCGAGTGGCCGCGTGCTCGGCGCGCTGACGGTCTACCGCCCGCATGGCGCCGACCCGTTTTCCCCGGCGACCGTCGAGGTGCTGACCGCGTTCGCCGCACAGGCGGGAGTCGTGCTCGCGCTCGCCGAGGGCGCCAACGCCCGCCACCGCGTCACGCTCTACCAAGAGCGCGAGCGCATCGCCCGCGAACTCCACGACGTCATCATCCAGCGTCTTTACGGCGCGGGCATGCAGCTGGACCGGGTCCGCAAACGCATGCGCAAACGCTTCGCCCAAGCCGACGGCGCCCGCCTCGGCGAGGCCATCGACCAGCTCGACGAGACCATCGAAGAGATCCGCGGCACCGTCCGCGCACTGCGCTCACCGGACCCCGAACCCGAGACCACCGACCTCGCCGAGTCCGTCCGCGGCGAGGTGCGCATCGCGGGCGAACTACTCGGGTTCCCGCCCACCCTCGAACTTTCCGGCGAATTCGCCGACATTCCGGCCGAACCAGCCGACCACGTCCGCGCCGCTCTCCGCGAAGCACTGTCCAATGTGGTCAGGCATTCCGGCGCCAGCGAAACCAGGGTCACCCTCACCCGTGACACCGAAGGCGTGAAACTCCGCGTCCGCGACAACGGATCCGGCGTACCCCAAGGCGTCGCCACCCGAGGCCTGCGCCACCTCGCCGAACGCGCCGAAACGGCCGGCGGCCATTTCTCGCTCAATTCCTCACCCAGCATGGGCACACTCGTCGCGTTCGACCTCCCACTGGGCTAGCTTGGTCCAGATGTGGGAGGTCGTGCTCGGCGAGGTCGCCAAGGTAGTCACCACGGGCATGCTGGGCGGGATCAAGGACCTGGTGGTCAAAAAGCTCGCCAAGCGTGCGCAGGGCGACGACCTGCGGCTGCTGCTCGCCGACGAGGACCGGCTGAAGGCGGCGCTCGACGAACTCGTCAAAACCGAGCCTGAGCTGGGCGGTCGCTTCGAGCAGTTGCTTCTCGAAGCGTCACCCGGTCCTCGTCCGTCGAGCGATATGCCGAGCGCGGCGCCGAACTTCGTCGATCGCGATGACGCGCGGGAGGAGGCCGCGAAACCTGGCGTCCACGTCATCTCCGGTCCGCAAGGCTCCGGCAAGAGCGCGCTGGTGTACCGGCTCGCGGCCGATCTGAGCACCAGCTATCCCGACCAGATCTATGTCGATCTCGCCGAGTTCCGAGTCGACAACAGCCTGCGCCGCACCGAGGTCGCCGCGCACATCCTGCAACGCCTCGGCGTGCACGGAAGCCTGATTTCGGGCAGCGCGGCCGAACTCTGGCCGCAGTACCGCTCGCTGACAGCCCGTCGGAAGCTGCTGCTGGCTTTGGACAACGCCGAAACCATCGGCGACGTGCGAGGCCTGATCCCGTCGTCGCCGTCGAGCTTGGTGCTGGTCACCGCGATCAGGCCGGGTGACGACCTCCGCTCGGAGTATCCGGGCATGCCGATCGAACTCGGAGCGCTCAGCGAGGCCGACGCGCTCAAGCTGCTCGGCCACGAGGGCCCTTCGGCGATCGAACTCGTGAACCTGTGTGACTGCATGCCCTTCGCGGTACTGCAGGCCGCTGTGCGAGTGAACAAGCGCGCGAGGCTCGGCGGCGACCCGGTCAGATCCGTGCTCGACGAATTCCGCGCGACCGGCGTGCTCGGCGGACTCGATGTCGTCGCGACCGCTTTCGAGCGGACGTTCGCCGAGCTGTCGCCGGACGCGGCCGAGCTATGTACTTTGCTCGCGTCGCATCCCGGCCCGGATTTCACGCAGGCGACCGCGCGTGCCGTGCTCGGCAGGCCGGCGGGTACCGCGCTGGACGAGCTCATCGACTCGGGTTTCGTGCTGGCCGCCGCCCGCCCCAAGCTGTACAACCTGGTCCGCGAAGGCGCCCGGCGACTCGGCACGCGCGATGCCGCCGTCGAACGGTCACTCGATTTTCATCGCGACCAAGCCGTCGCCGCCGACCTTTCGCTCGGCAAAGACCGGTTGCGCCGCTACGAGGTCTTCGAACCGGCCGCGGTGGACTTCGAGGGCAAGCAGCCGCTCGACTGGGTCGAAGACGCGCGCGAGACCTATGGCGCATTGGCGCGTGAAGCGTTCGCGCGCGGCAAAGACGTCGAACTCGGCCAGATCTGCGGTGCGCTCGAGACGCTGATGCTCAACCGGGGTCACCAGCGGCTGTTCGTCCAGATCAATCACTGGGGCATCCGGAGCGCGGAGCGCCTCGGTGACCACGCGCTCGAAGCCCGCATCCTCAGCCAGCAAGGCCGCGCGCATTTCCTGCTGCACGAATTCGACCGTGCGCAGCCGTTTCTCGACCGGGCCCGCGAGCTGGTGCGGCCACTCGACGACCCAGGCCTCGAATCGTCGGTACTGGAGTTCTGCGGTCGTTTCCACGAGGAGAAGCGCGAGTACCAGCCCGCGACCGACCTGCTGTGGCGAGCCGTTCTGCTCGACCGGAACATGGCAGAAGCGGGCAGCAGGGCACTCGGCCTGCACACCCGCATGCTGGCGAACGTGCTGGTCAAGAGTGGGCGCCCGCAAGACGCGTTCGGCCTGCTCGAAGAGTCCAAGGCCAACACGCGCGAGCCGCGCAACATCTCGCGCGTGCTGACCGTGTGGACCAAAGCGCTCATCGCGGTGGGTTCCTTGGACGCCGCAGAGCAGACACTGCGCGACGCGTGGTCACTGGCCGGTCAGGTCGGCGCGACGCAGTACGCGACCGAGCTGCATGAGACCGCCGCGGCACTGGCCGCGGCCCGCGGCGACTGGGCCACCACCGCGGATCAGTGGCAGCAGGCCTGGCAGATCCTGTGGGCGGCCGGTCATCCGCGTCAGGCGGAGTTCCACGCCAAGCTCATGGCCGCCGGACGACGCTGAGGTAAGCCTCGGACGCCAGCCGCATCGGGTCATCGCCGTCCAGTTCGAATTCCGATCCGTCCCGGCCCCGTACCAGGCAGCCTCGCGCGGAAGGCGCCACCGCGAGGCGTGCGAGCGGCCAGTGCGCGAGCAGTTCGGACAGGCGCTCGCGTGAGTCGGTGAACACCACGTCGGCGCCGTCGAGCTGGTGTAGTTCGGCGTCGTCGGCGTGCGCCACGACGTGCGAGAACTCCAGCCGAGGCGACGGCACGGACGCGGGAAACCGGACCAGCTCGCAGTCCAGGATGCCCGCGACGAACGCCGCGACCCGGCCGTCGGGCGGTTCGGGCGAAAGTACCGGCGGATAAGTCCGCGGCGCGGGTGGTTCCAGCGCCAGCTGACCGTAAATCAGCTCCCTGAGCAGTGAAGCCGACTGCCCAGGGGACTCGACGGCCCGCTCGACGATCGGACGGTGCACGCCGGACCGGTGGTGGCGCATGACCGACACGATCTGCTCGCGAAGGTCTTCGCCCAGCGACGGCACCGCGTCGATCAGCATCGCGAGCGGCGACCCGGCGACCGTCGTCATGGCGCCCGAAGTGGCGATGAGCAGCGGTTTATCGACGGCCGCCGCGTACAGCGCCGACGATCCCGCATCGGAGATCACGCAGTCGGCGGCGAGAATGGTCGCCTGCCAGCCGCGGTCGGGCGGGATGACCACGAGCCCGGCGTTCATCGCGTCGGTTTCCCAGCCGTGCACGCTGAACTCGCTGTGCGCGGCGGTCACCCCCGGATGCAGCACCAGCGCGACCTGGAACTCGTCATAGGGCAACGCGCCGAGCAGCCGTTGCGGCAGCTCCGGTTCGCCGCCGTACAACGAGCGCTTGCCGAACGTCGACGCCACCACGACCAGCTTGCGCGTCCCGGTGCCGAGCGCTTCGCGGTAGCGCCGGACGCGATGCGTGCTCAGCGACATCCGGTCGTAGCAAGGATCCCCGACGACGACAGCGTGCCCGGCCGCTTCGGGGCACGCCGCGCGGAGTTGTTCTCGTTGCACCGCATGGGAAAGCGCGATCGCGGCAGGCACGACCTCACCCAGCGGATCGAGCAGCTTCTCCGGATCCATGCCCGAGGTGACGCGACCGCCCGGATAGTACTTCTGGTAGCCGATGCCATGCGGGAACAGCAAAGTCGGTGCGTCCAGCTCAGCGAGCCGGTCGTTTTCGCTGGCAGCGAGCGCGAGATCGAACGCCGTCTTCGTGGCCTCTTCCCAGCTGATCGTGCGCACGTTGAGCCGTCGCAACGCGGCGTCGACGCCGTCGCCGAGATGCGCTGGATGTTCGGCGTCGTAGGTGAACACGAGCTGGAGGCGCCGGTCCGGACTGATCAGCGACAGGATGTCGAGTAGCCGGGTGAGCGTGGTGACCGTGCGAACGACGACCAGGACGACCCTGTCGAAATCACGCGTCAAAAAGTCCGGGGGGGGGTGACTGTTTCGGCCACTTAGTCGCCCCGCCGCGCGATCCAAGCCGCGGCTTGCGTGCGTCGCTGCATCCCGAGTTTCGCGAGCACCGAGGTCACGTAGTTCTTGACCGTCTTCTCCGCGAGGAACATCCGTTCCGCGATCTCGCGGTTCGACAGCCCCTCGCCGATCAGCACGAGCACCTCACGCTCACGCTCGGTCAACGCGTCAAGCTCGTCGCCGGGATTACGCATCCGGTCGAGCACGTGGGCGGTGCTCACCGGGTCGAGCAACGACCGCCCGGCCGCGACCTCGCGCACGGCCGTGACGACATCCTGGCCGCGCACCTGTTTGAGGAGGTACCCCGACGCGCCGGCCATGATCGCGCCGACCATGGCCTCTTCGTCGTCGAACGCGGTGAGCATCAGGCAGTACGGCGGATTCGGCCTCGACCGCAGCTCACGGCACAGCGCGACCCCGTCGCCGTCGCCGAGCCGCACGTCGACCACCGCCACGTCCGGCTCGACGTGCAGTGCGACGGCCAGCGCCTCGTCCACGCTCCCCGCCTCGGCGACGACCTCGATGTCGGACTCGTCGCCGAGCAGTTCCCGCAGGCCCCGGCGCACGACTTCATGGTCGTCTACGAGCAGGACGTGGATCGGCATGCCCCCAGATTACGGCGGCTCGATCAGCTTCAGGTCGAGCCGCCGGTATTCGCCGTACCTCGGCAGCCACACGTCGAGGAACTCGCCGTCCAGCTCAGGGTCGCTGATCACGAACTTCTCGCCCTGATACCCGATGCTCACCGGGAAACCCGACTCGAGCTGCCAGATCATCCGCATCCACTCGGCGGTGCGCTTGCCGGGGAACACGTTCATCAGCGCGCCCCGCCGCAGTGGCTTCGGCGGCCGGTTCGTCGCCGCCATCAGCCGGTCTGCGTGCAGGAACGGGTCCTCGGGCTTGGCGGGGCCGGTGGGCTGATGTGGCAAGACGTAGGCATCGGGGTCCGGCGGCGGGGCGATGTGCTCCTCGCGGATGACCACCGTGCCGTCCTCCGCGCGATGCACGGGCGCATAACCGCTGTCCCGCAAGGCGGCCAAGGTCGTCACAGCGTCCAATGTGGACGTCAGCACGGTCGGCGCGACCACGCGGAGGCCGAGTTTCACCAGCTTGCGGTGCGCGGCGATCTCGGCCAGCAGCGCGGGGTCCTCGCCGACCACGACGCAGCCGACGTCCGTCACGCTGACCTCGCCGTGGCGTCGCGCGACGTCGTTGAGCAGGTACGTCAGCGGCTGCGGCAGCTCGCCGCGTGCCACCCCGCGGAGTGTTTCGAGCAGGTCGGTGACCGAGGCGCCGTTGTCGTACGCGCGCCGGACGCTGGCCGGGCTGAAACGCCAGGTCGACGCCGAACCCTGGGTCTCGCGGTCGGCGACGCGGTCGAGCAGGTTGGCCAGCTCGGTGCTCGGCGGCCCGGTGACGATCGCGGTCAGGTCGGTGCCGAACAGCGCCGATCCGCACGCACCCGAAACAGCGGTCGCGGCCGCCTGCTCGAGGTTGCCCGTGAGCAGGGCGAACGCCAACTCGCTCGCGGAGTAGGACGCCGAAACGCCGACGAGCCTTGCCTCGGTCAGCGTCGCGGCGACGAGTAGACGGATGGCTTCCTCGTCGACCGATGGCATATGCCAGGCGACGAGCGCGGCGAACTGCTCGGGGTCGATCAGCCCGGTGCCCGGCTCGATACCGGCGAGCAGGCGCACGGTGAGCTGCCGGACCAGCTCATGGAGCTCATGGGGGTCCTCGCCGATCACCGCGCGGACCGCCTTCTCGTCCGCGGTCGACACGAACCGGAACTCCCACCAGGAGCGCAGCAGCCTCGTCAGCTGGTCGGCGGCGTCGAGCTCGCGGAAGCGGGTGAAGTCGTCGCTGGGGTGCAGGAACTCGGGCGGTTTGGGCGGCGTCCGGCGCGACCGCCCCGTCACCTCCGGGACGATCGGTATCTCGACGGCCAGCAGCCCCGACGCGCCTGCGAGATCGAGCGCGATCTTGATCTCGTCGCTGTCCGCGCCGAGGTCCTTGGCCAGCTTGGCGACCGCACGCGCGCCGACGCGACTGGTCTTGAGCAGCGGGATCGGGTCGACGGCAGACGAGCCGACCACCGTGATGACCCGGTCGAGCAATCGCAGCGCCGCGGCCGAAGACTCGGTCGCGACCCGTTCCGGTGCGACCGGGCAGAGCGCCACCTGCGGCGGGTCCGGCGTGAACGGCAGGTGGTAGTCACGGCCACGCAGCGCCAGCCCGATTTCCAGCGGCATGGTCACCACACCGCTGTAGGACGGGAAGAGCAGGCCGCGGTCAACGGCCCAGCCGACCGGGGTTTCGCGGTGGGCCGGCGTGTCCAGCTGCGCGTAGTGCGTGTGCTGGATGTAGTGCCCGAGCTGGACATCGCAGTCTTCCCAGACGAACTTGTGCAGTAGTTCGGTGACGCGGTCCGGCGCGACGGCGACCAGATCGCGCACGCGCGCGCCATCGCGCAGGTAGTCCAGCAGGCTGTCGAGCAGCTCCTGCCTGCGCCCGCCCGTCGGCAGGCCGAGCACGGCGGCCTTCGCCTTGAGGTACTCGGCGGGGATCGAAGACAGCTCCACCGCCAGCGGCGCGCCGAGCCGGAAGCGCCGGTAACCGTTGGCGTGCAGGATAACGGGCATCTGGATCACGCCGTATTCGAGCCACGCCAGCCCGTAACGGGCGAGCTTGGCGACGACCGCTTCGATCTCGCGGACCGTCGTGCCGAAGCATTCGGCGACCGCCGAGACCGGCACGCCGTCTTCGTCACCCAGCGCAATCCTCAGCTGGATCGCCGACAGCACTTGGAGCTCGGGCGCGGTGAGCGCGGCGACGGCGAGTTCCACGGACTCCGGCAGGGTGAGCCGATCAGCGAGGTCGGACATCCGTCGAGGCCAGGGCGCTACGAGCGCGTCCAGGCGGTTGCCGAGCAGCTCGGCGAGTTCGGCGCGGCTCAGCTTGGTGAGGAGGCCGATCAAGGCTTCTTCGGGTTCCATCGCCTCACCACGGTAGTCGCCGGGCTCATTCCTGTCGGTGACCACCCGTACGGTGTCGGAAGGAGATGACCGCTGACAGCGAGGGAGGGCTCATGGACCGCGTACCCGCGGACATGTTCCGTTTCACGCAAGGCGATCGCGCCGAGCTGTACACCGCGATCCTGCATGCCTTCGGCGAGGCGAACGAACGGCTGGAGACCGCGCTCGGGCTCGACGGCGTGCGCAACCGGCTGCGGTCGGTCGGCTGGTTCGACGCGCTCGACGACGAGGATCTGGCCAGGGCGCTGGAACAGCTGCAGAACTGGAAGCTGCTCGACGTCATCCAGAACCATGCTGAGAACTACCGCACGGCGAGTGAGTACGAACGCCGGAACCTGCAGTTTTCGCTGACCAGGCGCGGCGAGGCGGCCTTGTCCGGTGTGCAGCACGCGCTCGGGGTGCTGGCCTCGTCCGGCGCGTTGCAGACCGCGGTGCTGGACGCGATCTCCGACCGGCTCGACGGGCTGGCCGTGCTGCTCGGCGAGCCTTCGGACCGGCGGGTGTTCACCGCGTTGATGGAGCTGGAAGGCCACCTCGAGGCGTTGCGGGTCAACACCAAGCAGTTCAACGGCGAACTCCAGCGGCTGCTGCGCGCCGAGGGCGCCGATTTGGCCACGTTCCACGAGGTCAAGTCCGCGACGGTGACGTACCTGGAGGAGTTCCTGACCAATCTCGACCAGCGTACGCACGCGATCGCGTCGGGTGCCGAGCGCATCGATGTCGCCGTGCTGCACCAGCGGGCGCTGCTCGGCGCGGATCTGCCGCCGACGGTGAGCGAGCAGGCCAAGACCGAGTGGCTGGAGCATCGCCGTACCCGCTGGGAGGGTTTGCTCGCCTGGTTCAAGCCGTCGGACGGCAGCCCGGCGCGGGTCGAGCAGCTGCACACGGTGGCCAGGCGCGCGATCGTCACGCTGCTGCAGGTGCTGGACCGCATCAGCGAATCACGGCGCCGCGCCAGCAGCGCCGTCGCCGATTTCCGTGAGCTGGCAAGGTGGTTCGCCGCCGCGCCTGCCGAGGCTGATCTGCATCGCCTGTGGTCGACCGCGTTCGGGCTGAGTTCGGCGCGGCACGCGCACCTCGGGCATCCCGATCCGGAGCTGGTGCCGGCCAATTCCACTTGGGCGGACGCGCCGTCGGTCGAGATTTCCGCACTGCTGCGCAGTTCCGGGCGCACGGAGCGGTTCACCCGCACCGGCAAGGTTCGCGATGTCAGCGCGATCAAGGCCGCTCGCGCGGAGCGGGCGCGCGCCGAGCGTGAGGAGTTGCAGGAGGCCTGGGGCAAGCTCGCGACCGGTGGCGAGGTCCGGCTTTCGGCTTTCGGCGAGCTGGACCACTCGCTGTTCCAGCGCCTGCTCGACCTGCTCGGACGTGCTTTGTCGACTTCGCCCGATTCGACAGGCGCGCGGCGCGGGGTGACCAGCGACGGCAAGGTCGAGGTCATCCTGCGGCCGCCGCCCGATGCCCGTGGCGCGGTGCTCACCACGGCACGGGGTAGGTTCGCCGGACCTGATTTCCTGGTCGACATCCGGGTCGCGGGAGGCCGTCCATGAGCAACCTGGCGAATCAGCTGGTGCTGGCCGAGCGCGCGGACGTCGCGCGCGGTATCCGGCTGCTGCTCGCGTCGCCGCTGATCAGCGCCCGGCTCGCGCCGGACACGTTCGACCTGGTGCGGCGCAGGCGTGAGCCGATCGCGAAATGGTTCGACTACTACTGCGGCTGGTCACTGCTGATCGAGCCGAGGCTCGGCTACGCGCGCCTGATGAAGGTGCGCGCCCGCGCCGATCCCAGCCGTCCCGCGCGGCGCGCTCGGTCCGGCCGTGCGCCGTTCGACCGCCGTCGCTACACCTTGCTGTGCCTGGTCGCGGCGGAGTTGCTGGCCGCGCCGGTGACCACCATCGGGCTGCTCGCGGACAGGGTCACCCAGGCAGCGGCCGCGGACCCGCTCATCGACGCCTTCGACACCTCACAGCGCGCCGAACGCATGGCGTATGTGGATGTCCTGCGCATGCTGGAGTCGTTCGGGGCGCTGGAAGCGGTGGATGGCAGCACCGAGGCGTTCGTCGCCAGTGCCACCGCGAAGGCGTTGTACCGCGTCGACGCCACCTTGGTGATGCGGCTGCTCGCGGCACCCAACGGCCCGTCCCAGTTCGCCGTGCCTGCCGAGGAGGTCGCCGTCCGTTTCGAAGAACTGCTGGCCGCGCTGCGCAGGGAAAGGCGCTATGGCGACGCGCCGGAGGCCGCGCACGCCATCGACGGCGCGTCGGACGTGCAGCGAAATCTCTGGCTGCGGCATTCGGTTTTCCGGCGCCTTGTCGACGATCCGGTCGTCTACCGCGAGGACCTGTCCGCGGCCGAACTCGCGTATCTGTACTCGCCGACGGGCAGGCAACTGCTCCGGCGCGCGGCGGAACAGGGCGGATTCGTGCTGGAAGAACGTGCCGAGGGGGTACTGCTCGTCGATCCGGACGCGCTGGCGACGGATGGCAAGTTCCCCGACGATTCCAGCAACGCCAAGGTCGCCGCGCTGCTCATGCTCGACGTGATCACCGCGTCGGACGGCGGGGTCGAGCCGGACCGGCTCAGCGCGGAGGCTGACCGTCTGCTCGGCGAGTTTCCGCGCTGGGCGAAGGCTTATCGCGGTGAGGACGGCCGCGAGCAGCTCGTGCACGACGCGCTGGCCGTGCTCGACGAGTTCGGCCTCGCGCGCCGCAGCGGCGAGCTGGTCGTCGCGTTGCCCGCGGCCTCGCGCTACGCGGTCACCGAAGTGAAGTCGGCGGAGGCATCATGACCGCGCGCTGGTCGCCCACCCGAGCGGGCATTCTCAATGTCTGGCGGTACTACGACGAGATCTTCGAGTTCCACAAAGGACGGTTGCTGCTGCACGGGCCCAACGGCACCGGCAAGTCCAAGGCACTCGAGCTGCTGCTCCCGTTCCTGTTCGACGCCAGCCTGCGCGCGAACCGGCTGTCCACCTTCGGCACCGGCGAGCGCACCATGCACTGGAACCTCATGGGCGACGGCGCCGCCGGCAGCACGCGGGTCGGCTATGTCTGGCTCGAGTTCAAGCTCGGCGAGGAGTGGTTCACGTGTGGTGCGCGGCTGCAGGCGAGCACGCACACCAAGACCGTGCACGTCGACTACTTCACCACCGGCAGGCGCGTCGGCGTCGACCTGCCGCTGGTCACCGCCGCAGGGCAGCCGCTGACCAA
Source organism: Amycolatopsis sp. NPDC059657 (assembly GCF_042734395.1). NCBI lineage: Bacteria > Bacillati > Actinomycetota > Actinomycetes > Pseudonocardiales > Pseudonocardiaceae > Amycolatopsis > Amycolatopsis sp. NPDC059657. Next base: position 182,335 of record NZ_JBHWEB010000005.1, read on the forward strand.
GGCCGGGCTGGCTGACGCGCTCGGCGACCGCGGTGACCTGCATCCGACCTCGGCCGAGTACCGGACGGCCGTGCGCACGAAGTTGTTCCCCGGGCTCACCGAGCAGCGCTACGACGCGTTGATCACCGCGCTTTTGCAGCTACGGCAGCCGAAACTCTCCCAGCGGCTCGATCCGGGCCTGTTGTCGACGCTGCTGTCGCACGCGCTGCCACCGCTCGGCGAGGGCGAGATCGCCGAGCTCGCGGAGGGCTTCGAACGGCTGGACCGCCAGCGCGAGCAGCTGCGGCTGCTGGACGCGGAGGTCGACGCGGCGCGCAGGCTCGCCACTCAGCAGCGCGGTTACGCGATGCGCGTCTTGCGTGCGTCGGCCGCGAACCTGATCTCCGCGACCTCCGATCTGACCAGGCTGACCAGGGCGGCGCGAGAGTCGGCGGAGAAGTACGACGAAGCGGTCACCGTCAACGAGGAGACCGGGCAGCGGCTCGAAGCGCTCGCCGAACGCGGCGGCCTGGTGTCCGCCCGCATCTCGGGCCTGGTCGAAAGCGACGACTACAAGCAAGGCCGTGAGCTGGACAAACTCCGCGAGGCGGTCCAGACGGCGCAGGCGGACGCGAAGGCGAAACGCGACGCGGCGGAAGCCAAGCTGAAGGTCGCGGCCGCCGACGCGGCAGAGGCGGTGGTCGCGGAGGGGCTCGCCGGTCAGCGAGCGGGCAAGGCCGCGGACGCGGGGCGAGACGCCGGGCGTGCTGCCGAACGCGCGCAGCTGAACGGCGTCTGGGCGGAGATGAAATCCGTGCTGCCTTCGGGCTCGTCCGGCGTGCGGAAGCTGCTGCGTGCCGCGGTACGCAGCAGGCATGACCAGATCCGCGAAGTGCGGGAGGCGGTCAGCCTCCATGAGATCGCGCTCGATCGCCGCCGGGGGGCCGAGGACTCGGTCGAGCAGGCGCGGACAGACCTGACGGCGGCCGTCGAGAAGCGCGAGGAGCTGGCCCGCGCGTACGTGCAGGCGATCGAGGTGCAGGTCAAACGGCTTCGCGAGTGGGCGGACGGCTGCACCGAGCTGACATTCGCCGAAGTGGAGTCGCTGACGGCGCTGGCCGAATCCGAGTCAGGCGTGCTGGAGCTGGTCACCGCCGTGGCGGATCGGGTGCGGCACGAGATCACCGTCGCGTCGACCACGCTGACCACCGAGCGCGCAACGCTCGACAAGAGCCGGTCCGAGCTGGTCGCCGAGAGCCACCTGCTCGAAGCCGACCTCGACCTGCCACCCGCGACACCGCACACCCGCACGGCCGACAGGTCCACAATGGACGGTGCGCCGTTCTGGAAGCTGGTGGCCTTCACCGACGCGGTGCCGGAGGACGATCAAGCGGGCATCGAGGCCGCGCTGGAAGCCAGCGGACTGCTCGATGCCTGGGTTCCGGTACACGGCGGCATCGAGGTCAACGGGCACGACACCTTCCTCGACGCGGACTTCCCGCTGGTCAAGGAGGGCGATTCCCTGCTGGCCGTGCTGCGGCCAGAGCCGGATGGCCCGGTGCCCAACGAGGTGATCGAGCGGCTGCTGGGTGGTATCGCGTACGGCGAGCGCGTGCCGGGCAGGCATGAGGTGGCCATCGGCGCGGACGGCTGGTGGCGGCTGGCGAACGCGAGCGGCAGCTGGGTCAAACCCGAGGCGGCGCACATCGGCGCGGTCGCCAGGGAGAAGGCACGCCAGCGGAAACTGGCCGAGCTGGCCATCCGCATCGGGGAACTCGACAACGAGCTCGCCAGGTTGGACGCCGAGCTGAAGTCGCTCGATCGCCGTCGCGAGCGTGTGACGGCCGAGCTGGCGAACCGTCCGCGTCACGACGAGGCCGAAGCCGCGGCCTCCGCGCTGAACCTCGCCGAGTCGGCCGTGACTTCGGCGGATCGAACGGTCGGCAGGCTGCTCGACCAGCTCGGCAAGCATGAGCAAGCCGTCCGCGAGGCACTCAAGACGGTGACCATGAAGGCCGCCGAGAACGGTCTTCCGACGGAGCCGGAAGGACTCGAGGCGATCGCCGTGGCCGTCGACGGCTTCCGGGACCTCGCGGACAGCTGGCTGGATGCCGAGGCCGAGTCCTCCGCCGCGCGGGCCCGGATGGAGGAGCGCGCCGAGCAGGTCCGGCGTTCCGAGCAGGCCGCGGAGGAGGCGAGCGAAGCCGCGCTGGGCGCCGAGCGGCACGCGAACGGCCTGGCCGAGAAGGCCGAAGCTGTCGAAAGCACCGTGGGGCGCGACTACCAGGAACTACTGGCCGAGCTGAGCGGGCTGCGGCAAGAAGCGACCGAGCTCGCGGCCGGCGAGAAGAGCCTCAACCAGGAGTTACGAGAGCTGGCGACCAGGCTCGGCGCACTGGACAACCAGCGGACTATCGACGCGGAGATCCAAAAACAGTCCGTCGAGCATCGCAACGAGATGGCGGCCAGGTTCCGCCATCTCGCGTCGGGGAGCTTCCCCGCGGATTCCGGCGTCGAGCTGGCCGCGATCGACTCCATCACCGCCAGCCTCGAAGCGGCGCGGGTGGTGGCCGCGAAATGGCCGAACATCCCGCATGCGCAGAAGAACCTCGGCGACGCGTTGCATCGGTTGAACGAGGTCGTCTACGAATGCCGGGAAACCCTGAGCGACCGCGCTGACCTGGAGCTGGAGACCGATGGCGACATCGGTGTGTTCAGCGCGACCGTCAACGGGCTGCGCGTCGGAGCCGCCGAGCTGCTCGAGCTGTTGCGCGCGGACGCCGAGCGCAGCCGAGGCGACATCACCGGCGCCGAGCGCGAGCTGTTCGACAAGACGCTGACCGGGGATACCCGGCGGCATCTCGCCGCGCGTATCCGGCAGGCGACCGGGCTGGTCGACGCCATGAACGAACGCCTGGAGCAGGTGCGCACCGCCTCGAAGGTGGCTGTCCGGCTGGTCTGGCAGGTCCGCGAGGACCTGCCGGCCGGCACCCGCGCGGCCAGGGAACTGCTGCTCAAGGACCCGGTCCGGCTCAGCGACGCGGACCGCGAGTCGCTGCACCGGTTCTTCCGCGACCGCATCGAGGAGGCGAAGGCCGACGACACGGCGACCAGCTGGGAGCAGCAGCTCGCGCAGGTCTTCGACTACACGAGCTGGCACCAGTTCGTCGTCAAGATCGACAGGGCGAACGGCACGGGCTGGCAGTTGCTGACGAAGAAGCTGCACGGTGCCCTTTCCGGTGGTGAGAAGGCCATCGCGTTGCATCTGCCGTTGTTCGCCGCCGTCGCCGCGCACTATCAGGCCGTGCTCGAAGCGCCGCGAATCATCCTGCTCGACGAGGTGTTCGTCGGCGTGGACACCGCGAACCGCGGGCAGATCTTCGGCTTGCTGTCGTCGCTGGATCTCGACCTGCTGCTCACCTCCGATCATGAGTGGTGCGACTACCGCGAACTCGACGGCATCGCCATCCACAAGCTGATCACCGGAGGCGACGGCGACGACGCGGTCACCACCGTGCGGTTCGTCTGGGATGGCGCCGACCTGCGGCCCGATGAGGTCGATGCGTGACGTTGCGGCCGGTATGGGAGGCGGTTCACCAGCGGCTTTCGTCGGGTCGCCCGGTCAGTTCGGTGCGCGTCGGTCCCCTTTCCGAGGCCGCGCGCGAGGCGTTGGCCGACCTGCTCGGCTTGGCTTCGCTGCCGGGTGAGTACGCGACGGTGTCGCTACGCAAGCTGGACGAAGCGGTGGGCGATGTCCGCGCGGTCGTCATCAGCGAGATCGGTCCGCTGGACGACGTGGCAGCCCGACGTGCCGCCGAGGCTTCGGCGCGGGAGGAGCTGTGGGCCTGGCTTGACGCACATGAGGTGGTGACCGCGGAGCCTGTGCTGCGCGAGTGGGTGGCTCATGTGCGCCGGATGGGCGTTTCCGGTTCCATCGACGCGACGCGTGTCTTGCTCACCAGGGTGTTGCGAGTGCTCGAGCGGTTGCCGTCGGACGGACGGCCGTTGCCCGCCTTCGCGGATCAGGTGCTGGGCGAAACCCACGCGCTCGATGCGGACACACGCGAATCCGCGCTGGTACTGCGCGCGCTCGCCACGCTCTACGACGCCGAGCCGCCGTCGAACGCGGGTGAGCGCCGTGCGCTGTGGGAGCGGGCGGGGATAGCCGAAGACGAGTTGTCCGTCGTGGTCACGGCTGCGGGGCTGCGAACGCCGGGGTACGGAATCGCGTCCACCATCCTGCGCGAGTGCCGTTCGGCCGGGCACGCGGCGGCTCTCACGCTCGCGCAGTTGCGTGCTTCCCGCCTGATCAACGGGCCGCGCGATGTCTGGATCGTCGAGAACCCGAGTGTGCTCGCGCAGGCCGTGCAGAGGTTCGGCACGGACTGCCCGCCGATGGTCTGCGTCTCGGGGTGGCCGAACAGTGCCGCGATGCTCCTGCTTCAGCAGCTGGCCGACGCGGGCTCGGCGTTGCACTGCCACGGTGACTTCGACGGCGAGGGGATCCGGATCGCCGCGCACGTCATGGCGCGCACCGGCGCCCGGCCGTGGTTGATGTCCGCTGACGACTATCTGGCCGCTTTGGAGCTCGATGCGAGCGGTGGATCCGTCGGCCGGGTCACCGAAGCGCCGTGGGATCCGAGGCTCGCGCCGCTGCTTCGCGAACATCGTGTGGCCGTCGCCGAGGAGCGAGTGTCCGATTCGCTGCTGGATTCGGCCGCTGACCTGGGGAAACGCCGTTAAGGTACCCCCCTGTTTCGGCCCCCGATCAGCCATGTAAAGTTCTCCAAGTCGCCAGGGAAACCGGGTGGCCGACCGGGAGAGAAAGAGTCCCGGACAAAACTTGCTAGACAGAATATGCTAGAAAACAATTCGCTCTGGATAAGGTCAGGGAAACCTGATGCGATCCTCGGTGTGTTGCTTGAGAACTCAACAGTGTGCTAGTGAACTAAGCCAGTAGAGCTTATATATTGAACCTCGTTTGAGGTTCCTTTGAGTGCATTAAATTG